>JBEIVB010000125.1:0-6193 GCA_040374085.1 Flavobacteriales bacterium
CAGCCCGGCATCTTCAGCCTTTAGGTCAAGGGCCTGCAGCTCGTCGAACTGAAACTGTATGAAATCCCGCTCCCGGGCCAGGCGCGCGAGCTCGTCTTGCTGAGCGGCCAAGGAACGCTGCAGGGCGGCCCAGGCCTGGTGCTGCTTGCGGTAGGCTTCGAGGGCACCCCCATGGCCGGCCACGGCATCCAGCACCTCCATCTGAAAGCCGGGGCGGTTCAGCAATAAGGTCTGATGCTGGCTGTGCACATCCACCAGGTGGGCACCCAGGGTTTTTAACCCGGTGAGGTTGGTGGGGGTGTCGTTGATGAAGGCGCGGGAGGTGCCGCTGGGACTCACCTCACGGCGCACCACGCTCACCGGAGCAGCATCTACGCCGGCTTCGGCAAAAAACGCATCGAACCATTCGCCCGCGGTGTCGAACTCGGCCTCTACCACGCACTTGCGGGTGGGATCCTGCAGCACGCGGCTGTCGGCACGGGCGCCGGTAAGCAAGCCCAAGGCATCGAGTATGATGGATTTGCCCGCACCCGTTTCGCCCGTAATGATGCTGAGGCCCACCCCCGGCTCAAGAGAAACGGATTGCAGGAGGGCGTAATTCTGTATGGTGAGTTTGCGCAACATGGGCTGGGAACGAGGTGCAAAGAAACAACCCCAAACGCCTTATTGCAACCGCTGATATTTTACGGCGTTGCCCGGGTCCAGGAGGTTCACCAAGGCAATGATTTTGTTTTTTTGCTCAGAAGGCGACGGGGTAAAGAGATTCACCACCTCGTCTGCTTTTGCCCAAAAGAACTGCTGCATCATAAACGAGCCCGGCACCAGGTTGTGCACGGCTTTTAATCCTTCCAAGGCATCGAATATGGCTTGCCTGCCCCCTTCTACGTCGGTGGCCATCAGATCCAACCCCTTGCGGTGGTAGGTGTACATGGATTTACGCAGGGCTTTGAAGTTGCCGTTGGTGTAGCCCTCGGCTATCCAATAGCGGTTTTTGTTGCTTTCAAAGGCTTTCCATCCTTTGTCGGACGCGCCCTGGGCGTTGTTTACGATGTTCTGCGCTTTCTGAAAAAACGGGGTGCCCCCTTCCATGGCAAAGGAATCATAATCTACTCCTAATATAACGTATGCATAAAATCCCATCACCGCGGTGAGGTTGTTGGCAAAGGTGTTTTCGTTGAATTCCAGGGGCTGAAACTCCACGTATTTGAAGTTCACATCGGGGTCGTTGAGATTTACGATGAGGCTGTTGTAGTTGGTTTTATAAGTAGGCCTGCGGGCTTGTATGACGAGGCCCGATTGGAACTCATCTACGGATGGCCTGCCGGTTAGGGTAACGGTAATGGAGCATTCTATGCGCTCTTCCGGGCGGAAGTTGTCGTTGGTCCACCGGGTGTTGTTCATGAACTCGGTGAGGGCGTTCTTGAGGGTTTCGAAGATGCGGCGGTCGGTGCCCATTACCTGCTGGCTGTTGATGGTAACGGTGCAGTTCAGCTCCTGGGCAAGGGCCGGAGCGGTGCAGGCAAAGATGAACAGGGCCAGCAGGCTAAAACGGAAGTTCGGCATGCAGAAATTCGAGAAGGTGTTGGGCCACTTGGGCTTTGCTGAGCAACGGAAAATGCCGCCAGTTGTTGTGTTTCCACACCACCGAAACGCGGTTGGTGAGGGTGCCTATGCCGGCTCCGGGTTCGCCCTGGCGGTTGAGCACCACGGCATCGCAGTGCTTGCGGGCCAGCTTGGCCTCGGCATGGGCTTGGGCCCGGGCAGCATCGGTCTCGAGGGCAAAGCCCACCACCACTTGTCCGGGCTGCTTGTGCGCACCGCACCAGGCTAAGATGTCGGGGTTGGGCACGAGGCGGAGGTCGGAGCTGCCGCCCTCGGTTTTCTTAATTTTTTCGGGTTGCTGCACCTCGGGACGGTAGTCGGCTACGGCGGCAGCGCACACGATGAGGTGCGCGTTTTGCGCCAGGGGCATAACGGCTTCGTGCATCTGCACGGCGCTCACCACCGAGAGCAGGTGCACGCCATGGCCCGGCGCCGGCAAATCTACCGGACCCGACACCAGCCACACTTCAGCCCCTTCGCGCGCAAACGCCTCGGCCAAGGCATAGCCCATGCGCCCGCTGCTGGCGTTGCCCAGGTAGCGCACCGGATCGAGGTACTCGTGGGTGGG
Source organism: Flavobacteriales bacterium (assembly GCA_040374085.1). Taxonomy (GTDB): domain Bacteria; phylum Bacteroidota; class Bacteroidia; order UBA4408; family UBA4408; genus JBEIVB01. The sequence goes on from JBEIVB010000125.1 coordinate 2,171, forward strand.
ACCGGCGGTAATGAGCACGCGCTTGCCCCTAAGGCTGCCCTCGGTGCGCAGAGCTGCAGCCAGCACGGCAAAAAGGGCCTCGGGCTCGGGCAAACGCCCCTCGCCAACCAAGCCGCTGGCCAAAGGGCCATGCTCAGATGGGATGATGTGGGTGCCCCGTTGTTTTAAAAGTTCAAGGTTGTATTGCACCGAAGGATGGCGGTGCATGTCGTGATCCATAGCGGGCGCCACCCACACGGGGCATCGGGCAGAAAGAAACACGGCTTGCAACAGGTTCTCGCAACGGCCCTGGGCAAAGGCAGAGAGGGTGTTGGCCGTGCAGGGCGCCACCACCAAAGCATCGGCCCAAAGGCCTAAGGCCACGTGCTCGTGCCAAGCGCCGGTGTGGGCATCGTAGAGGTCGCTCAAAACCGGCCCACCGCTGAGAGCAGCAAAGCTGGCCGGACCAATAAAGGCTTTGGCAGAAGGCGTTAAGATGACCTTCACCTCTGCGCCTGCTGCGGTTAAAAGGCGCAAAAAAGCCAGGGATTTGTACGCAGCAATACCTGCCGTAACCCCCAGCAAGACCTTTTTACCGGCCAGTTCCATTAACCCTCCGACTCTTCGGTCTCGTCCTGCTTCGGATTGCGGAAGTAAATTTTCTCGTCCATAAACTCCTGCACCGCAATCAAAACAGGCTTGGGCATTTTCTCGTAGTGCTTGGAGATTTCGATTTGCTCGCGGTTCTCAAACACCTCTTCCAGGTTATCCGACGCTGCGGTGAACTCGCTCAGCTTGGCACCCAGCTCTTCTTTGATTTCGGTAGAGATCTGGTTGGCGCGCTTGGCAATGATGGCCAACGATTCGTAGAGGTTACCGGTGGGCGCATCAATCTCGTTGAGGTTGCGGGTTACGGTGGTGTTGTCGGCGGTGTTCTTTTTATAGCTCATGGCGGGTTTAGGATTTGCTTGGGTTGGAAAGAAAATCGCGCGATTGGGAGTACATAGACTCGGCCTCGCGGAGGAATTTGCTTTGGGGAAAGGTGTCGATAAACTTAAGGTAATATTCCGTTACCTCTTTGAAACGCTCCACCTGCTTTTCGGGCACCGAGTTGCGGGCCAGGAGGAACTGCGATTTCACGATCATGAAGAAGGCTTCTTCGCGGCGATGCGAATCGGGAAATTCGCGCATCATGTTGCGGAAGGCCACCAGCGCGGCTTTGTAGTCGCCCATGTGAAAGTACAAGCGGGCCGATTCAAAGCTTTTGTTCTGGAGCTTAAGGCGGAGCTCATCAATGAGGGTGTTGCACTCGCTTACTTTGTCGCTGTTGGGATACATGGTAACAAAGAGCTGAAACTCGTTGATGGCGGCCTGGGTGTTGCTTTGATCGAGGCTGAAACGGGGAGAATCTAAAAAATAACAATAAGCATTTAAAAACATGGCCTCTTCTGCTTTGTCGCTTTTCGGAAAGGTCTTGTAGAAGTTCTTAAAGTGGTAGCTGGCCAAGAGGAAATCGCCCATTCCGTAGTGGCAATAGGCGTAGTAAAAGAAGCAGTCTTCGGAGCGGTTGGTGCCGCGAAAGATGGTGATGAGCTCTTCGTACAAAGGCAAGGCCCGCACGTAGTCTTTTTTATCGAGGTATTCTTTTGCCTTTTTGAATTTGAAATCGTAATCGCCGCTTTTCAACACCTTCTGGTAGGGGCTGCACCCGGGCAAGGTGGAGAGACCACCGGCCAAAAGGCATAGCAAGGCAAAACGCAGAATTTTAGGCATCCCGCAAAAGTAATTACTTTTTTTACACAGAGGCCTCGTTTCGGCCCTTTGCCAGGCGGCTGTGGCGGTGACCATAGGCCAGGTAAATAACGAGTCCCACGGCCAGCCAGGCGCCGAAGCCGGTCCAGTTGCTGATGCCCATTTCGCTCATCATGTAGAGGCAGCACACCATGCCCAGCAAGGGAATGAGGCTGAGGCGGCGGGTGTAGGCGCGTATGGCCATGACCAGGGTAACGAGCAGGAAGATCCACAGGGGCAGGCGGTGCTTCAGCACGGGCCAGCCGGTTTCAAAGGCTTGGAGCTTGCCCAGTTGGCCGCTAACGAGCCAGGTGCGGTAGCCAGCCGGGTGCTGTTTGCAAAAGGCCAGCAAGGGGTCGGGCAAGGCCATGATGTCGGCGGGCACGGCCTCGGTTTGGCTGAGCTGAAAGAGGATGCCGGCTTTCTCGGTGGCGCTGTAGGAGGCCAAGGCCTGCTCGGGCTCCACCAAGCGGCGGTTGCGCACAAAGTCGGAGGTGTGGTGCGGAAAGCCCCAAACGGCAATGAGCAAGCCCGCTGCTGCCAGGGCCGGAAACCAATACCGGGAGTTGATGTAGGGGGTTTTGAATTTCCGCGGAGGCAGGTCGGTGCGGCCGTGGAGGTTGAGCACGCCGGCGCACACCAGCACAAAGGCAAAGAGGGTGCCTATGCTGCAGAGATCGGTAACGGCGGTGAGGTTCATGAACAAGGAGGGCACGGCCACCACGAAGCCGGTTACGGCGGTGGCCACCGATGGGGTTTTATAACGTGGATGTATGCGCGAAAAACTCTTGGGCAAGAGGCCATCGCGGCTCATGCTCATCCAGATGCGGGGCTGGCCCAGTTGAAAGACGAGGAGCACGCTGGCCATGGCCACCACGGCACTCACGGCTATGATGCCCGAGAACCAGCGCATGTTCAAACGCTCAAACACAAAAGCCAGAGGATCGCCCACGCCCAGCTCGCGGTAGCTTACCATGCCGGTGAGCACCAGGGCTATGAGGATGTATAAAACGGTGCAGATGACGATGGCGTACATCATGCCCCGGGGCAGGTCGCGCTGAGGGTCTTTGCACTCTTCGGCGGTGGTGCTGATGGCGTCGAACCCAATATAGGCGAAGAACACGGCCGATATGCCTTTGAGCACGCCCTTAACGCCGTTGGGGGCAAAGGGACTCCAGTTGGTGGTGTCTACATAAAATATGCCTACGGCTATGATGAGGAGCACCACGCTGAGCTTCACCACCACCATGGCGTTGCTGGCGTTGCGGCTCTCTTTTATGCCGCGAAACACGAGGGCGGTAATGAAGGTGATGATGCACAGGGCCGGCAGATCGAACACGAGGTGGAAGCCGCCCAGCACGGGGGCTTGGGTGTAGGCTAAGTAGGCCTCTTGCTGGCTGTGGGTGAGGGTTTTCAAGGCTGCCCCCTGATCGAGCAGGGCCGACACTTCCCGAAAGCCCCGAGAGGCGCTGAGGTAGTCCATGGTGAGCCACTCGGGTATGTGCAGGCCTTTTATGCCCAGGGCAGGTATGCGCACCATATCGAGCAGGCCGGTGAAGTAGTCGCTCCAGCTTATGGCCACGGCTATGTTGCCTATGGCGTATTCCATGATGAGGCTCCAGCCGATCATCCAGGCCACCACTTCGCCAAAGGCCACGTAGCTGTAGGTGTAGGCCGAGCCCGATACGGGCACCATGCTGGCAAACTCGGCGTAGGCAAAGGCACAAAAGCCGCAGGCAATGGCGGTGAAGAGGAAGAGGAAGATTACGGCCGGACCACCGTCGGCGCTGGCGTTGCCTATGGTGCTGAAGACCCCGGCGCCTATGATGGCGGCTATGCCAAAGGCGGTGAGGTCTTTCACGCCCAGATGGCGCGAGAGGTTGTGCTGCTCGGCTTCGGTTTCGCCCCGCGCCACCTGCTCCAAGATCTGGTGCAGGCTTTTCTTCCGGAAGAGGCTCCGCAGGTTCATGCTATCGGGGTTGGGTGCGGTTGCGTTTCCAAGCAGAAGCAACAGGCCCCGCCCCTGCCCCAGCCGACACCGGTGCCTTGGCGCTGCGCCCGTGCAGCAAGGCCCCCATCATGGCCGCCACCTGCGCCCCCTCGTGGGTGGGCTGCAAGAGGTATTCCGGACGGAAGTGCTGCTTTACAAAGTGGGTGTCGAAGCGTCCGCTCCGAAAGGCATCGTGCTCCATCACAAACCGGCAAAACGAAAGGGTGGTTTGTACACCGTTTATCTGATACTCATCTATGGCC
>JBEIVB010000025.1:0-27532 GCA_040374085.1 Flavobacteriales bacterium
GGCAAACCGCTGATATACCTGAGACACAGGCAGCCGAGTCGGCCGAAACCTGGTTTGGCCACCGCTTCTCCGAACAGGTGTTGCTCATAGACGACCACTTCAGCAAATACCGCATCAGCGATGCGTTAAAGGCTGTGTACAAACTCATTTGGGACGACTTCTGTGCCTGGTATCTGGAGTTGGTGAAGCCCGAGTTTGGCCAACCCATATCCCAAACCACTTACAACCGTTGCTTAAACCACTTTGAGGGCGTATTAAAACTGGTGCATCCCTTCATGCCTTTTATAAGTGAAGAGTTGTGGCACTCCATTCGCCCGCGTTCAGAGGGCAATTGCATCATGGTCTCTACCTGGCCGTTGGCTGGCGCGGCATCTTCGGATGTGTTGGCGGCCTTTGCCCTGAACGCGGCCATTGTTTCGGAAGTGCGCAACTTCCGCAGCCAAAAGGGCCTTTCTCCGAAACAAGCCTTGTCCTTGTTTTCTTCTTCTCCCAACGATGTGCGCCTTCAGCCGGCCGTTATTGCCAAGCTGTGCAACATCTCCGAATTGTCAGCCATTCCTCAGCCGGCACCTGCGGGCGGCTCGTTTTTGGCGGGAGGCTTGGAGTTCCGCATCCCGCTATCGGAAGGGGTAAACGTGGAAGAAGAGATGAAAAAATTGCAACATGAACTGGAGTACACCCGCGGCTTTTTAGACAGTGTGGAGCGCAAGCTCAGCAACGAACGCTTTGTGCAAAACGCAAAACCCGAAGTGGTGGCCGCAGAGGAAAAGAAGAAGTCCGATGCCCAAACCAAGATCCGCCAGCTTGAAGAGCAACTGACTGCCCTAACGGCATAAGCATTATTCTATGAAAATAATGCTCTTTCAAATTGGAAAGACCGATGCAGGCTGGCTTCAGAGCGGAATTGCCGAATACGAAAAGAGGCTAACCCACTACCTTTCTTTCCAGGTGCAAACCCTGCCCGACGAGCGCAAAGCACCCACTCATGAGGTGCAAAAGCAGCGGGAGGGCGAGCGCATATTGGAGCATATTTTGCCATCCGATCATCTGGTATTGTTGGATGAAAAAGGCGACAGCCTCACCTCTGAGGGCTTAGCCAACTGGTTGGGGAAAATGCAGGTTTCTTCGCCGCGCAGGCTGGTTTTTGTGATCGGTGGGCCCTTTGGTTTTTCGGACGCGGTGTATGAGCGCGCCAATAAAAAACTTGCCTTATCTCAGCTTACCTTCTCGCACCAAATGGTGCGCCTGTTCTTTACCGAGCAACTCTATCGAGCCTGTACCATCTTGCGAGGAGAGTCGTATCACCACGCTTAGGGCTTACCCAGCAAGCGCTCATACACAGCGGCGTAGGCCGCTACGCCCCATTCCAAACTCATGCGGCCGAGCACCTCTGCAGCGCGTTCGCGTATGGGAGTTTGCCACATCGGTTCCCATTCATCGAGGGCCTTTTCATAATCCGAATGGGTAAAATTCCGAACAATTACACCCGAATGGGAGTGTTTCAGAATCTCATCTACATCGCCAACGCCGCCATTGGTGAGCACCGAAATGCCCATGCCGAGAAGTTCGGCGAGCTTGGTTGGCGAGGAGGCACGTTTGGAAAATGCAGGACGAATGAAAAAAATGGAGGCAGTAAACAGGCTGATCAGCGTAGGCATCTCGGCCCGGAGTCCACGCACCACCCGAAGATCGCCCTCTGCAATGCCTTTGGCAGCGGCCAGGCGCAGCACGTATTGAGGCTCTTCTGCGGTAAGAAACAGGAACACGGCCCGGGGGCGGCGCTGCTTGAGCACCAGGAAAAAATCCAGCATCTCGTCTGTCATATACCAGGTGCCCACAGCACCCAAATAGCCCAGAACAGGAGCATCGACCGGCAGTTGAAGGCGGATGCGGGCTGCCTCGCGCGCCTCCGAATCAACCCGAGAAGGCTGAAAATGCTCAAGATCGGCGCAGCAGGGGATAACGGTAATGCGGGGGGTTGGCGTTAGGTTGGGCCAAGATAAAATCGTGGCCTTTCCGGCCTCGGTGAGGGAGATCACCTCCTTGGCCTCACACAAAAAACGCCGCTCAAGACGTTTAAAATAGCGGTACATGGCGGCGTGCAGAGGATTGGAAAGCCTCCAGATGCCACCATCCAAACGCTCGTCGGCCCAAAACCCGCGCATGTCAAACAAGAAGGGTATACCCAATCTACGCTTCAACCTCAAACCAACACGGGCAGGCAAATAGCTTCTGCAATGCAGCATCAAAATGCCGTGAGCCTTAACCAAACGTTGCGCCTCTTTCACCATTTGCCCGGCACGCAACACCTTATCGCGCAACGAAAACCCATAAGGTTGAGGGTGCCATTGGATTCCGGCTGCATCACAACGAGCGCCTACCACCTTCGCCTGGAGGGCATAGGCTTCGGGCTTTTCATAACTCAAAATATGAAATCGATAACCCAAATGCGATAATCCCTCCAAATAGGGCAAAACCTGAGACTGACCCAGTGGATCGGTCATCCCATCGAGGGAAACGAAGAGCACCTTTTTGGCCGTCATGGTGGGTAAAAATACCTATTTTTAGCCCTCTCGAAGCCATTTACTGATGACCGACGTTTGGGATTACCTCCTGGCACCCGTGTACATGTTTGTCCTGTACCAGATGGCCCTGTTTTACCAACGAAAAAAAGTTGGGGAACATCCGGAATACAACTACTATGCATTGGGTATGTTGGCAAAAATGTTGGGAGGAATAATCCTGTGCCTCATCTACACCCAATATTACGTCGGAGGAGATACAAATGCCTACCACAACAGCTCGCTCGCCTTAAAGCGCCTGTTTTTTGAACATCCATCCGCCTATTTCCGGATCCTCTTTGGTTACCACAAGCCAGAAGATTATTACTATTTTAACGCTAAAACCGGATTCCCATTTTATTGGGCGGACAAACAGTCGTATTCAGTTGTTCGATACAGCTCCATTTTTCATTTTTTTTCTTTTGAGCGGTATTTTGTGGCAACCGTACTTCTGGCAGCCTTCTCTTACATGGGAATTTGGAAACTTTATAGGCTGTTTTGCTACTATTTCCCTTTGCTCTATAAGAGGTTTGCTGTTGCTATTCTTTTCATGCCGTCGGTATTGTTTTGGGGATCGGGCATCTTAAAAGACACCTACACATTAACTGCTGCTTGTTGGTTTTTGCACTTTTTCCATAAAGCCCTCATTTTAAGAAAACGGGTATGGATCAGCCTTCTGTGGGGAGCATTTGCCGCATCCATCATGCTGAGAATTAAGCCTTATGTGGCTTTAGCGCTGGTGCCAGGGAGCGTCTATTGGGCATCTTTTTCTTCGGTACGAAAAATCCAAAACGCCTTTTTTCGGTTTGTTCTTGGTCCTTTTGCTCTGGTTCTTTTGGGAACCATTTTCGTAGGTATTTTCCAGGGTATAAAAGGGCAACTCGGTGCTTATTCTTCCTTACAAGGAATTCTTGATAAAGCGGTGGTAACGCAGCGCGACCTTAAACAAGAATATTATGGGGGAAACAGCTTTGATATTGGTGAATTCGAAGCCACCCTTCCCGGTGTTTTATCCAAGCTACCCATAGCAACCTTCACCGGACTGTTTCGCCCCATGCTGGTTGAAGTAAAGAACCCTATGATGTTGTTGGCGGCATTGGAGAATACCCTCCTCCTTTTCTTCACGCTTCGGTTTTTGATTAAGGTAGGATTGATTGGGGCTTACCGAATCGTGGTTGGAGAGCCCTTGGTGTTTTTCTGCATGATGTACTCCTTTTTGTTCTCCTTCTCCGTAGGACTAAGTACCGCAAACTTCGGTGCCCTGGTGCGGTATAAAATACCGGCAGTACCTTTCTTTTTGGCAGGAATGTTTGTGGCTGAACACTTAGCCAGGAACCTAACCAGAACCGCCTCTAAACCTCAGGCATCTGCTCTATCCAAGCCTGGCTGAACATAGCGCGAAACCACCAAAATTGTGCATCTTTGCGAGAATTGTGAAAAAAAACTCGAATGAAATTTCATCGTGAAGGATATGCATCCCTTACCGTGGTTGTGCTTCTTGGCGCCCTCCTGCACCTTTTGGGTAAATGGCTGGAAATTGAATGGCTGGGTTGGCTCTTAGATGCCGCTGCTCTTTTTCTCCTTGTAGTGGTGCTTCAATTCTTCCGGTCGCCCAATCGCGAACTTAGGGTTGATGCAAATTCCGTGATTTCACCGGCGGACGGGAAAGTTGTGGTCATCGAGCGCGTTTACGAGCCCGAAGTTCTAAAAGCCGAAGCCATCCAAGTCAGCATTTTCATGTCGCCAATTAACGTCCACATCAACCGGTTTCCTATATCCGGTCGAATTTCGTTCTGCACCTACCATCCCGGCAAGTTCTTGGTTGCCTGGCATCCAAAATCTTCTACCGAAAATGAGCGGACCACGGTTGCAGCGGTTCATGAAAATGGAAAACAAATCGTGTTTCGACAAATAGCAGGTGCTCTGGCAAGACGCATTTGCCTGTATTGTAAAGTTGGAGACAATGCACAACAAGGAAAGGAGTTTGGGTTCATTAAATTCGGATCTCGCGTAGATCTGTTTCTTCCTATCGAAACCGAAATAACGGTTCAAATCAACGAAAAGGTAATTGGAGGGATTTCACAAATCGGAAAATTTTAAGTTCATGAAACTGTCCATCATCATTCCAGCATACAATGAGGCCCGTACCATTCATTTAATTTTGAATAAAGTTAAGGCGGTCCAATTGCCGAATGGTATTCAAAAGGAAATTATTGTAGTAAACGATTGCTCCTCCGACGATACGGCGGGTGCCATCCAACGTTATTGTGCTGAAAATCCGGATGCCCCTATTCGCTATGAAGCCCACCCTGTTAACAAAGGGAAAGGAGCTGCATTGCACACCGGTATAAAATTAGCATCGGGCGACTTTATTGTCATTCAGGATGCGGATTTAGAATACGATCCTCAGGAATACCACATTTTATTGAAACCCATCTTGGACGGATTTGCAGACATTGTTTTCGGATCGCGCTTTATGGGTGGCAAGCCGCATCGTATACTTTTCTTCTGGCACACCATTGGAAACAAATTCCTGACCTTCTTGAGCAACATGTTCACCAATCTGAACCTAACCGATATGGAAACGTGTTATAAATTGGGTAAGCGGGAGATATTCCAATCGCTGAACCTCAAAGAAAATCGCTTTGGATTTGAGCCGGAGTTCACCGCGCGGGTTGCCAAAATTCCAGGAATTCGAATTTATGAAGTTGGCATTTCTTATTATGGACGGACTTACGAGGAGGGGAAAAAAATAAATTGGAAGGATGGTTTTCGGGCCATTTACTGCATCCTCAAATACAACTTATTCAACCGATAAACCCACTTGCCTGTGGCACTGAAAAAGTCAAACACCATTATAGATGCTAATGATGTAAAAGCCACATGGGTGGTTTTTAAGAAAAATTGGTTCGTTCTCTTTATCTCGTTGGTCCTTTCCTATTTAATGGCCTACTATTATACGTACCGACTCACCGACATTTATGCAGCCAGCAGCCAGATTCTATTAAAATCCAACGACACCTACGATTACGCCAGTACCATCACCCAAGGCTACAGCTATTATTATGGCTATGGCATGGATCAAAAAGACAACTACAACGCGATGCGCGTATTGCGTTCTTATGATTTAGTAAAGAAAACCGTTGAGAGGCTTGACTTAAGAATTGGATATTACATTGTTGGTCGATTGCGCACCACCGAAATTTACCAAGACATACCCTTTCTTGTACAGATAAGCAGCATCAATCCAAAGCTGGAGGATGAACCCTTTGACTTTTTCTTTAAGAACTCCAAAGAATATGAGATAAGATACAAGGTGGGAGAAAAAGAGGTTCGAAAAGTACAACCGTTCGACACCCCTTTGGTTGATCCGGACTTCTCCTTAACGGTGTCCAAAAATCCGGCTTTGGTGCTGAACATGGCTCAGAGCTTATCGGATAATCATTACCAATTCATTGTTCACAACATGAACCAGGTTGTGATGCATTTTCAGGGAGCCATCAACTGCGAGGTGCCAGAGAACACAGGCATCATTCAAATAACCGTAGAGGATATTATACCCGACCGAGCCGTCCAGTTTTTGGATACGCTGGGAAGAGTTTACATAGAAAATACGCTCACATCTAAACTCAACATTAACGAGCGCACCTTACTGTACATCAACCGCCAGTTGGATGAACTTACGGAGATCATCTCGCAGATTGAGCAACAGATGCAGGATTACAAAGACAATTCGCGCATACTGGATCTCAGTAGGGAACAGGATATTTATTTCAATCAATTGGTAGATGTCGAAAAGCAGATGAGCACCATTCGCAACGATATCACCTACTTAAAACAAACAGAACGTTTTATAATTGAATCGAAGGCAAGCAATGTTGACATGCTGCCGCCCACCTTACTCCTATCCAAAAATGACATTTTCCTGAACCGAAGTTTGGAAGAACTTTTCTCTGCTCAGGTAAAACGAAATTCTGAGGAGTTCCGAAACCAATCGAAATCTCCTGACAACGAAATGATGGAGAAGCAGATTCGTTTCATGCAGAGCAGAATTCTGAGTTACATGATCGATACCAGACGGTCATTGGAACAACAGATGAAAAACCTGCAGGAGGAGGTAGACAAGATGGAAGGTAAGATTGGCGAGATACCGAACAAGCAACGCGAGCTCATGAACATCCAGCGTCAACTGGAGGTAAACCAAAAAATGTATGAGTACCTCTTAGAACGAAAGGCAAACACCACCATTGCTCGAGCGGGAATTGTTTCGGATTCAAAAATCATTGAAATGGCTCGTTCCAAAGGCATCGTCAAACCAAATAAGCCGAGGATTACCCTCACCTTTATGGGCTCAGGATTGGCATTAGGCCTTCTCATCATATTCGTTATAACCATGTTCTTCGAGAAAGTTGAAACCCTCGCAGAACTGCGCTCTAAAACTACCCTTCCCGTCTTCGGAGAAATTGTTCAATACCAGGGTAGAAACGATGATGAGGATGCTTCATTGCTTGGACTCGACCCCAAATCGCCTGTAATGGAGTCCTTTAGGTTGCTCAGGACGAACCTTCAATACCATCTCCAGGATGATGGTCCAAAAACGTTTCTGTTTACTTCACGGAATCCAACAGAAGGAAAAACTTTTTGCTCTATACAGTTTGCCATATTACTGGCCAGGAGCAGCAAAAAAGTTTTGTTGTTGGAATTTGACATGCACAAGCCTAAGATTGGCATGGCGTTGAGAATCTCTTCTGAAATTGGCCTTTCCTCTATTCTCATTGGGCGAAACACTCCTGAAGAATGTCTGCAGAAATCATCCGTTCAGGGATTGGATGTTCTTTTATGCGGGCTTGTTCCGGCAAACGCCTCAGAATTGATTCAAAACGCCCGTATGGAATCCATAATGAAGTTCGGGAAAGAGAATTACGATTATGTCATCATGGATACACCACCCTCCGGTTTGATATCGGATGCCATGGAGTTATATAAATATGCTGATTTGGGCATTTTTGTGGTGAACACCAAATTCCCGTATCGCGAGGCATTGACATTGGCAGAGGAAATGAATTCGCTTTCAAAAACAAAGAAACTAGGGCTGTTGCTCAATGGAGTTAAGCAGAGCAAAGTGCGTTATTACCTCTCGAAATACGGTTATGGATATGGCTACGGTTATGGCTACGGTTATGGCTATGGTTATGGTTACGGTAAAAAATAGAAAGCGAGATGAAGAAAATTGTGAATAAAAATCTGTTTGTTACAGCCTTTACCAGAACCTACAATACCCTCTTGCCGGAACATAAAAAGCGGCTTCCGAAAGTTCTCAGTTGGGTGTTCATGGTGGCTGTTGCAGATGCCATTGGATTGGCCACTGCCCTCCCGGTTGTAAAAATTGCCCTTGATCCTGCCACCATCGAAACCAACTCGGTTATACACGGTATTTACCTTTTCTTTGGTTTCAGCACCCACCGCAATTTTATATTCTGTTTGTTTCTTTTTTTGCTTGGCTTTTTTCTGGCTAAAAACCTATTTACCCTTTGGATTCAAAACAGACAATCGGATTTTTCCAACCAGGTGTCGTTTGATCTTGCGGAGGATTTGTGGAAACGATATTATCAAAAAGACATAAATTACTTTAACGAATCGAACTCGGTTAACCTGGTGAGAAACCTCACCACCATGCCCATGGAGTTTACCATAAACATCATGATGCCGCTGCTTCAGGTGTTATCTGAATTTGTGGTCATTATAATCTTGGTTTCGGCCATTGCTGTTTACAATCCCTACACCTTCTTATTGTTGGTCCTTACCCTTGTACCGGGCATGATTTTATTGGTTCGAGGTTTAAAAAATGCACTCATTCGCAATAATCATTCGCGGAACTCAACCTACATCGAACTCAATGTGCGCATTTCGGATTCCTTACGAGGCTTCATTGATGTTGCCCTTCTGAACAAAAGGCAGTACTTTATTGACAAGATCCATCAACAGCACATCAAATTAAAGCGGCACAATGCCCGCATTGCTGTTTTGGGTCTTGCACCTGCAAAGGGTACCGAGATTTTCGCACTCTTGGGCATTCTCATTATTTTAACGTACAGCCTCATCATCAACCAATCTCAGGACAATCTTAATGTGATCATGGCGTATGTCTTGGCTGCATACCGTCTGATTCCGTCCATGAACAAAATCATCATTACCGTGAACAGCGTAAAGAGCTTTTCCTATGTCTTCGACATATTGAATGAGCATCCAAGGCTGGAAAAGGAGGATTCCCAAGACGATGCGGTGAAGCCTCTTCAATTTACACAAGATTTGCATTTCCGCGGCATTTCCTTTCGCTATCCCGACGACCAAAAATGGATTCTCAAAGACTTCTCGCTTTCCATAAGAAAAGGAGAAAACGTTGGCATCATAGGATCATCAGGCTCGGGTAAAACAACCCTTATCAATTTGCTGCTTCGTTTTCTCCAGCAAAACGAAGGTCAGATTTTGTTGGATGGTGTAGCCATTACTTCTAAAAACCAGCAGGCATGGCGAAACATGATTGGGTATGTAAAGCAAAACGTATTCATCTTCGACACCACCTTCGAAGGCAACATTGCTGTGGGTTGCAATCCGGAAGACATCGATCAAAAGAGATTGCACTCCGCCATCAAGTTGGCGCGCCTTGACGAGGTGTTGTCGCAATTGCCGAATGGTTTAAACACCCAATTGGGCGAAGGCGGAGCAAAACTCAGTGGGGGGCAGCGTCAGCGCATTGCCATTGCACGGGCACTGTATCATGAAGCTCAAATTTTGGTTTTTGATGAAGCCACCTCTGCCCTCGACTCAGAAACCGAGCGCGACATCACCGATGCCATTGAATCGCTCTCAGGTGAAAACCGAACCATGATTATTGTTGCGCATCGCATCACCACCTTAAAAAACTGCAACGTTATTTACGAACTCAGAGAGGGCTCTATTTACAACACTTTTTCATACTCCCAATTGGTGGATTCGAAACTCAGGTTATGATTGTTTCCGTCATCATAACCTGCTACAATTATGCCCACTACCTGGAGGAGGCCATTCGCAGTTGCCTGACCCAAAGTTTATCAGAATCGGCTTATGAAATTGTAGTAGTAAATGATGGTGGATCAGATGATGCCAACCGGATTTTAGAACCTTTCAAAAATAAGGTTCGCCTCTTTCACCTTCCGGAAAACGCCGGAGTGGCCGCTGCTCGAAATTTCGGAGTGAAACAAGCCAAAGGATCGTACGTGGTATTTCTCGATGCAGACGATTGCATACACCCGGATCTCCTGTATGTTCAGCATCTCCATCTCAAAGAAAATCCAAAATTAGATGCGGTATCTGTTGACTATCATCTAATGGATGAGCATGGAAACCACCTCCAGCACCTCCATGCCCCAGATCGGCCCATTGCATGCGGCATTATGTTCAGGAAAGAATTGCTGCTTGATGTAGGCCTTTACGACGAAGCATTTCGTGCCCGAGAGGAAGAGGATTTGAGGATACGCTTCACGAAAAAGTATTCCATACACAACATACCATTGCCCTTGTATCGGTATCGTCGTCACAAAAACAACCTTACCAACAACAGAGACCTGATGGAAACCTTCTACCATCAGCTCCAAGAAAAACACGGTTGAAAAACTGCTCCCGATCTCTCGTTTTTTTGCACCCAAAAAAACCAGCATTTGCACTACGGATTCTCTGAACCGGTCACCCCATTTTAACGTTTCTTTGTTATGCCCTACCCTCCCTTTCTCAACGGAAAAAAGGTTTACCTAAGTCAGCTCAACCTCTTCGATGCTACCCCTACCTACGTAACGTGGATGCACGATGAAGACACCACCCGGTATTTGGAATCGGGCATTTTCCCGGAAACCATTGAAAGTTTGCAGGCCTACATCACCAACTCCAACGCGCAAAGCACGGGGCTCTTATTGGGCATCTTCGAGCAAGGTTCGGACTTGCACATTGGCAATCTGGGCTTGCACAACATCTCGTGGACCAACCGCACCTGCGAGCTGGGCATCATGATTGGAAACAAAGACCAGCGCGGTAAAGGGTATGGGAGAGAAGCATGCGAGCTGGTCATCGACTATTGCTTCCATCGCCTCAACCTAAGAAAAATAACCTTAGCCGTTTTCAGCAACAACCCAAAAGCTATGAGCCTGTATGAAAAGCTGGGCTTTGTGGTGGAGGGTTGCATGCGCAACCACGTCTTTAAACAAGGAGCCTACTGCGATAAAATCTGGATGAGTCTTTTTGCCCCCGAGGGCACATGAACCTCGTAATGATACAAGCCCGCATGGGCTCAACGCGATTACCCGGAAAGGTTTTAAAAACCCTTAGCGGAAAAAGTCAGCTTCAGCAGATGGTAGAGCGCTTGCGCCTTTGCCGAAGCGAGGTGGATCTGATGCTGGTAACCAGCGACCTTCCCCAAGACGATGTCTTGGCCGAAGCCGCAGCGGGCCTATCGCTTCCGGTGTTTCGGGGCAGCGAATGGGACGTACTCAGCCGCTTTGCCGATGCCGCCCGCAGCCTCAACCTTTCCGATGCCGATGTGGTGGTGAGGGTTACCGCCGACTGTCCGCTGCACCACGGAGAAGTATTGGATTTTGCGCTGGAGCAGCACAAAGCTCATACCCTCGATTACTTCACCAACTCCTTTGCCCCGCATTACGAAGACGGGTTCGACACCGAGGTATTAACCGCCCGACTCTTGTTTGAAGCCGCAGAACAGGCTACTCTTCTTTCTCAGCGCGAACACGTTACGCCCTTCTTAAAAGACAGCGGACATTACCTCTGCGGATACCGAAAATTCATTCCCGAATACCGCTGCAAACTGAGCGTAGATACCCCGGCAGATTTTGCTTTGGCCGAAGCCATTTTCAGTCGTTTTCCCAACAACACCTTCGGAATGAAAGACGTGTTGAGATTGCTTGAAAGCGAGCCGGAATTGCTGCATCTCAATGCAGAAAGCGCGATCAATGCCGGATACGCCAAATCGTTGGAAAACGATCGGGTTTTAACCCCCTGATTTATCAACCTCCACCTGTTGATGCTTCCCTTAGATTGGCCTTTCGGGAAGGTGCAATTCGGATAGCTTTGCGACACAACCCATGGGGTTGCAACTAAGCCAGTGGAGACAACCAAACCAAAGCGCAGCAAGAAAACAGCGGAGGAGAGCCCCGAAACGCCTCAGCCAACAGGCATGAGCCGGCTGGAGCGCATCAAAACCTTTCTGTCTGATCCCTTAACCCACCGGGTATCGGGAATATTATTGCTTTTTTGCGCCCTCTTCGTCCTGCTGGCCTTCATCAGCTTTTTCTTTTCATGGGAAGACGATCAAGACAAAATGTATGCACCCGTTGGCGAGCTTTTGGGGCAACCCGTTCAGAGCACCAACAACGTACTAGGCAAACTGGGCGCCATCCTCGCCGACCGCCTCATACACCAAGCCTTTGGCCTTGGATCGTTCAGCATTGTATTCATCTTATTTTTATTTGGTTGGCGCGGTGTTTCGGGACAATGGCTGTTGCCTCCCATGGCCTCACTAAAAAAAGCCTTTCTCCTTACCGTGTGGACTTCCTTGCTGCTGGGCTACCTCTTTACCGACCAATGGTTTACCCTTGGGGGCGTGTTTGGCTACCAATGCAACCTTTGGTTGGTGAGTGCAGCCGGCCAGGTGGGCACCGGATTGCTGCATGCCTTAATTGCCACCCTGGTGGGCCTCCTTTGGGTAGTTCCTAACCTGCCCAAGCGGCAGTCAACTGACGGGGATTATGAAGACGACGAGGCCCTTGTCAACTCAACCGAATACCTGCACGAAGAGGAAACGGCCGAAGCCTCTGCCCAAACCACGCGCAACGATCGGTTTTCCGGCCCCTTAAAAGATCCTTATGCCCCATCGGAATGGAAAAAAGCAAGGGAGCAAAAAGCCAAAGCCATGCAGGAAGGAGCGGTGGAGTTGGAAGTAGAAAAACCGGCGCCTAACAAGACCCAGGAATCGGCTGCACACAAAGGCATAGCCTTTGAGGTTACCCCACCGGAAATTACCGAAGCATCGGTAGAGACATCGTCTGCGCCAGCAGCAGAGCCCATAACCGAAGAGCCTTCAAAAAACACGGCTCCACTGGATGAATTCGAGACCCAGAAAATTGTGGCCGTGCAGCAGCTGTTGGAAGAGCAAGGCGAATACGACCCCACCCTCGACCTCAGTTCATACGAATATCCGCCCATAGACCTGCTCGATGTTCGGGGCTCCGACACCCCCACCATCAACAACGAAGAGCTCAACCAGAACAAAGACCGCATCATAGAAACCCTGCGGAACTACAGCATAGACATAGAGCGCATCAAAGCCACCATTGGGCCAACCGTTACCCTCTATGAAATTGTTCCGGCTCCCGGTGTGCGCATTTCCAAAATCAAAAACTTAGAGGACGATATAGCATTAAGCTTATCGGCCATGGGCATACGCATCATTGCGCCCATTCCGGGCAAAGGCACCATTGGCATTGAAGTTCCCAACCAGAAACCCGAGGTGGTTTCTATGCGCAGCCTCATAGCCTCCGATAAATTTCAGAAAACCGAGTTTGACTTACCGGTGGCCTTAGGCAAAACCATCAGCAATGAAATCTTCATTGCCGACCTGGCCAAGATGCCTCACCTGCTTATGGCCGGTGCCACGGGCCAAGGTAAATCCGTGGGCTTAAACGCCTTGCTTGTTTCCTTGCTCTACAAGAAGCACCCCAGCCAAATTAAATTCGTGCTGGTGGATCCCAAGAAAGTGGAGCTCACCTTGTTTACCATCATAGAGCGGCACTTCCTGGCCAAGCTGCCCAACTCGGAAGAGAGCATCATCACCGATACCAAAAAAGTGGTGCACACCCTCAACAGCTTGTGCATAGAGATGGACAACCGCTATGAGCTGCTCAAAGACGCGCAGGTTCGCAACCTCAAAGAATATAACGCTAAGTTTATATCGAGGCGGTTGAATCCGAAAGAGGGCCACCGCTATCTGCCCTACATCGTGCTCATCATAGATGAGTTTGCCGACCTTATTATGACGGCGGGCAAAGAAGTGGAGATGCCCATTGCACGACTGGCACAGTTGGCGAGGGCCATTGGCATTCACCTCATCATTGCCACCCAGCGTCCGAGTGTGAACATCATTACCGGCACCATAAAAGCCAACTTCCCGGCGCGCATTGCCTTTCGGGTGAGCAGCAAGGTAGACAGCCGCACCATCTTAGACACCGGCGGAGCCGACCAGCTCATTGGGCGGGGCGATATGCTCCTTTCTACCGGCAGCGACCTCATACGCTTGCAGTGCGCCTTTGTTGACACGCCGGAAGTGGAGAAACTGGCCCAATTCATTGCTCAGCAAAGAGGCTATCCGGGGGCATACGAATTGCCGGAGTACTCGGGTGATGAAACAGGAGAGGCCAAAGATGAGGTGGATCTGAGCCAGCGCGACGCCTACTTCCTCGAGGCGGCACGCATGATTGTGCAGCACCAGCAAGGCAGCACCAGCCTCATTCAACGCAGACTAAAATTGGGCTACAACCGCGCAGGTCGCATCGTAGACCAATTGGAGGCCGCCGGCATCATCGGCCCCAACGAAGGCAGCAAAGCACGGCAGGTCTTGTTTCCCACCGAGCAAGCCTTAGAAGATTTTTTAAGGGAAAAAGGATTTCTATAATATTCTTTAAACCCTAAGCCCCTATATACCATCAAACCCTTGCATAAGCTTACCTTTGTAAGCGATAATACTTGGTGTGTATGAAAAATTTTCTTTTGGCTGCCTTTCTCGGTTGGATTGTTCTACCTGTTGCAGCTCAGGCTCAGCCCAAGGACGGGCTCGATGCCAAAGCAAAAAAGATATTGGACCAACTGAGTGCCAAAACCAAGACGTTTAAAAACCTCTATGCCGAGTTTGTGTTGGTGATGGAGCGGAAAGCAGAGAAAAGCAAAGAAACCCAAAACGGAAAAATTTGGGTGAAAGGTCCCAAGTTTAAGCTCGACATGGCCAACCAAATCGTCATCAACGACGGCAAAACCGTTTACACCGTGTTGCACGATGCATCGGAAGTGCAAATCAGCAATGCCGACGAAAAGAAAAAAGAGGATGCCATTACCCCGGCCAACATCTTTACCATGTATGAAAAGGGGTTTAAGTACGAGTTTGTGAAAGAGCAAACCACTAAATCCGGTCGCACCGAGCAGCACATCAAGCTCTTTCCGCTCGAACCCAAAAAGAAAAACTTTCATACCGTGCTGCTGATTCTCGACAAGCAGAAAAATCAATTGGTCTCCATTAAAGTCTTCGCAAAAGATGGGCAGGAAACCACCTACACCATTAAGAAATTTGCGTCCAACGACAAATTTGGCGACGAAGCCTTTGCCTTCAACGCCAAAGCCTATCCCAAATACGAGTTGGTTGACTTGAGGTAAGGCTTACCCGGGCTTAACAAATATTAATTGAACCAAGCGCGGCCTGCGTTACATTTG
This sequence comes from Flavobacteriales bacterium, assembly GCA_040374085.1. GTDB lineage: Bacteria > Bacteroidota > Bacteroidia > UBA4408 > UBA4408 > JBEIVB01. Next base: position 15,084 of record JBEIVB010000025.1, read on the forward strand.
CGTGTTACGCTAAAACGAACCATGCGCCAAATCTTCCTGTTTTTTCTTTTGTTGGGTGCCGGCATACAAGCCCATGCAGGCGGTGACGGATTTTCCATAACCGTAAAAATCAAAGGCTATGCCGATAAGGAACTCTATCTGGGGAACCACTACGGCGACAAGCAATACATTACCGACACCGTACAGGTTCAGTCTTCGGAAGTTACCTTTAAAGGGAAAACACCTCTGAAAAACGGCATCTACCTCATCATCACCAAAAGCAAGAAATACTTTGAGGTCTTGATTACTGAGAAAGACCAGCACATGACCCTGGAGACAGACAGCACCGATTTTGTAGGGCAAATGCGGATAAAGGGCAGTGAGGAAAACAAACGCTTTTACGATTACCTGAACTTCATCAACAAAAAAGGCAGCGAGGTAGAGCGCTGGAGAGGCCTGGCCAACAGCAAATCGGCTCCGGGCGACTCGGTTGCCCTGGCAAAGAAAAACCTAAATGCCTTAGATGAAGAAGTTAAAGCCTACAAAACAAACGTAATAAAAACCCAACCCGAAAGTTTTTTAACCGCCATCTTCAAAGCCTCTCAAGAACCCGAAGTGCCCCCTGCTCCTACCCTACCCAATGGCCGCAAAGACAGCACCTTTCAATACCGATACCTGCACAACCATTTCTGGGACACCTTCGATTTCAACAACGAGGGCTTGTTGAGGACACCCATTTTGTATAATAAAATAAAAACCTTTACCGAGAACCTCACCTATCCGGTTCCCGACTCCATAAGCGCATCTTGCCGCGAAATCATCAACCGGGCAAAAGTGAACAAAGAGCTGTTTAAATACTGCGTGATTCACCTCACCAGCACCTACGAAAAATCGAACATCATGGGCATGGATGCCGTGTTTGTGGATTTGGTAGACGCGTATTACCGCACCAAGCAAGCCTATTGGGTGGACTCGGTTACCCAATTTAAAATTCTCGACCGGGCCTCTAAACTGAAGCCTTTGCTGATTGGGAAAATTGCTCCCAATCTTACGCTCCGCGACACTGCCGGCGTGTTTCAAACCTTGTACAACGTAAACAGTCCGTTTACCTTGTTGGTATTTTGGGATCCGGATTGCTCGCATTGCAAGAAAGAAATCCCGGCCTTGAAAAAAGAATACCAAGAAAAGTTGAAAGCCAAAGGGGTGAGCGTGTTCGCTGTTTGCACCGAAACCGAGCGAAAAAAATGGGCGGAATTCATCCGCAAAGAACAGCTCGACTGGATCAACGTGGCCGACATTGAATTGCAGAACACCTTTCGCAGCGTGTACGACGTTACCAGCACCCCGGTGCTATACATGCTCAACAAGAACAAACGCATCGAAGCCAAACGACTTCCAGTAGAGAAAACAAACGAGTTCATTGAATTCATCCAAAAGCGCGATGGCAGTCGCCCTTCCACCAAAAACTAACTTACCTTGACACGCGTTCCTCTTATCCTGAACATAATTTTTGGTGCAGCCATAGCGGTGCTCTTCTATTTGCAATTTCGGAACGGTTCCGGAGGCGGCAAGCCTACCATTGTTCCGCCCACCATTGCCCTGAAACCCTCTCGCATTGTGTACATCAACACCGACTCGCTATGGGAAAACTACGAGTTTGTAAAAGAGATTAAGAAAACCCTGTTAACCGAGCGTTCCAGCACCGAGAGCGAGCTGGCCGGGCGCTACCAGGCCTTGATGAACGAAGAACAAAACTTTAAAGAAATTGCCGGGAGGTTGAGCGAAGAGGAGGGCATGAAGCAACAGCAAGCCCTCTTGGCCAAAGAGCAAAAATTTGCCGAGTACCGCGAGCAGGTGCAGGAGAAGCTCATGAAAAAAGAGCAGGAGCAAAACGAGCGCATCCAGCGCAACATCACTTCATTTTTGGAATCGAACTACCGCAGTACTCCCTACTCCTACATACTCGGTTACACCACCGGAGGCGGCATCCTGTTTGCCAACGACAGCCTCGACATTACCCGTGAGGTGATAAAAGGGTTGAACGACCAATACCGCGCAAACAAAAAATAATATTTAGTTGATGAATCCTTGCGTTCATCAATAGGCATCGGCCTCATCCACCACATCCAACACATCCTTCAACTGAACGGACTTCAGTTTTTCGTGCTTGCGTGGAACGTAGGGCAGAGATGGGTCTCGGGGACTGTTGTTCTGGTCGCCAGAGGCAAGTTGATGGTTGAGGTAGAGCGCATCGAGCTTAGCGTAATCGTCGTAAGCACTGCGGGCCTTGCCCAAGCGAACCTGCACACCTAAGTTTACAAAAAGAGCATTGCTCAAGCGCGAGGTGATTAAATTCCCGTTTTCGCTTTCCAAAAGATTGGATTGTCCGCTGAAAGAGGTACGCGTAACGGTGCTCATGGTAATCCACGATTGAGTGGTGAATCCGCTGCTGAAAAACACACTCCAATTGGAAGAGGGTTTTACTGTAACATCGATACCGGTGAGCATTTCGCGGCGGCGAAATATAACCTTTTCGTAATCGGCACCCAAGAAGCCCACATCCTTCATAACAAAGGGTCCGCCCTGGTAGCGGTGAAACAGGCCAACGGAGAACTTCGATGAGAACGGCATCTCCAGAGAATATCCTCTGGGAAACTGGAGGTTTACGTGCAGGCGGTCGTAGCGGCCAATGCGCACGCCTGCAACCGGCAAATTGGGGCTTCCGCCCAGCACAAAGCTGCGGGCCCAACCCAAGCGAAAACTAAACCACTCATTAACCGTACGGTTGTACACCACCATCCAAGCCAAACGCGGGGTGGGTCTGCTGAGGGCCTGCCGATCTTCGGCCAAAAAAGGCATGAGGCTTACCACAAACATATCGCGGTTGTTGAGCTGGAAAATGGTGTTTAGACCCAAGCTCATGCGATACAGGCGATGCGGCTCATCGAGGAAAGAGAAATTGGGGCGGGCCTGAGACAACTGCCCCGCCAGCACCAGGTGCAGCACCCGGTTTCCGGTGGTATCGGCCCGCTTTACTTCATGCGTAAGAAGGGGCGTATAAAACCCCAAGTTGGTGGTTGCCAACCCATACGATTGGCCGGGGTAACGGTTGAGGGTGCGCTTGCCAACGGCAAACACATCGGTGTACAGCGTTGGCCTTATGTAATGTTTGGGTGGCTTAACCTCTTTTGTGGTTTGAGCGCCAAGGGGTTGGGCTCCCAAGCCGAGGATCAAACCAACCAACAGCAGGATGGGTTTCATAGGCTTGGTGTTATTTACCTTTTATTTGTTCGAGCAGCACTCGCTTAAACTCTTCTTCGGAGCGCATCAGCTTTAGGGTTTTCCGCACCGAAAGCACCGCTTTGAAGCGTTGGTAATAGGTTTTTTGCAGATCGATTTCTTGCTGTCGAAAAGCCAGCTCTTGATCGAGTAAGGCCTCTGCATCTTTATCCGATAGGGCATCGGAAGTCGAGGCTTTGCGGTCCTTTCTGCGCTGTTGGCGCAGCGCCTCGAGCTTATCCTGATACTCGTTGTACACGGGCCAGAACTGTTGGGCCTCGCGGCTGCTGAGATCGAGCTGCTGGGTGAGGAAGGCCACCTTCATGGCCTCTATCTTCTCGCGGCGTTCGCCGTTTTGCGCCCAGGCAGCGTGGTGGCCCAGCCATAGGGCCAGCATCAACACCAGTCGGATTAGGGTATGTGTGGGTTTCATGTGAACAGTTACAGGTGTTCGGCCAAGGTGGCCTCGTCAATGGATTCGTTCATCAGCCACTCGGCGGTTGCCTCGTGCTGGGGTTTGGATTCGGTGGTGGCGGGCACTTCGGCAGCGGGCGCAGAAACCGCCTCGGCCAGGGCATCTTCGTCTACATAGGCCAGCACCTCTGCGGCAGGCAGGGCTGCAGGCAAGGCAGCAGGGGCGTGCGAGGCGGTAGAGGCCGTGCCGGTGTGCGCATCGGTAAAAAAGGCGTTCCAACCGGCCCATCCCACCAAGAGCACCACACACGCTGCAGCCAAAGCCAAGGCCGGACGATGCACCACCCTAAGCGGAGCACGCACAGGAGAACGTTGCTCATGGGCAATGCGGTGCTGAACCCGGCGGGCAAAATCGTCGAAATAGGCGTCGGGCACGGTCCAACCTGTTTGCGAAACCGGAGCAACCCGTTGCTCAACGCGCGAAGGAAAAGCGGAAAAATAACCCTCCGGAACCACAAACGAATCGGCACCCGCCCGTTGCAAGGTGAGCCGCAACACGCGCTCCGAAAAACCTTCGAAGTAGCCTTCCGGAACCTTAAACGGTGCCGGCTTGCGCAGCAGCAGCAAACACTCCATACGCTCCGGAAAGGCCTCGAAATACCCAACGGGCACCCCAAAAGGATTTTTCCCTTTTAGGGCATCCATCTGCGCAAGCAGACCGGAAGCTGAGGTTGGGGTTGAACGAGACACGTGATGCTGTTTTGTTGAGGTTGGATGAAATGAAAAGCCGAAGGTTTAACGGTTCAGAAGAAAAGCTTCAATCTTTTTTACGGCGTGGTGATACGATGCTTTTAATGCCCCCACCGAAGTGCCCAATACTTGGCTCATGTCTTCGTACTTCATCTCATCGAAATACTTAAGATTAAACACCACGCGTTGCTTCTCGGGAAGGGTTAGTATGGCCTGCTGCAACTTCAACTGTATGGCATCGCCCTGAAACAAAGGGTCGGCTTCCAACTCCTGACTCAGCTTGCGTTCCACATCCACCAGAGGCAAGAAGAATTTTCGCCTTTGCTTGTTTAAAAACGTGAGGGCCTCGTTGGTGGCAATGCGGTACAACCACGTGTACAATTGAGAGCCACCCCGAAAATCGCCCAAATGATGCCACACCTTAATGAACGTGTTCTGCAGCACATCGTCGGCATCTTCGTGGTGGATCACCATGCGCCGCACGTGCTGATACACCCGGCGCTGGTACTTCTTCATCAACTGATTAAACGCCATAGAGCGCGTAGATTCTGCTTGGAACAGTTCCAACAATTGCTCATCTGTATAGGTTTCCTCAGCCATGCAAGGGGTTTGAATGCTGTTTCGGCAAAAGGTTTAACCGTCCGCCGAATTTTCGTGAAAGGTACAGCACGGGCTTCAGATGGCCTATTTTGCTTAGGTTTGCACCACTTCCCATACCCACAATCTTGGACGCACCCTGGTACGCCACCTGGTTCAACACCCCCTACTACCACCTGCTGTACCGCAACCGCGATGAGCAAGAGGCCGGCGCATTCCTCGATGCCCTTGTGCAGCACATGGGGTGGACCCCGCCCCTGCGCATACTCGATGCAGCCTGTGGAAAAGGCAGGCACGCCCACCACCTGGCCCGGTTGGGATTTGAGGTGTGCGGCACCGACCTAAGCGCCAACAGCATTGCCGTGGCCCAACAAGAAGCCTTGCCCAACGAAGCCTTTTTTGTACACGATTTGCGGCAACCCTTCCGCATTCATTACTTCGATGCCATCGTGAACCTCTTCACCAGTTTCGGTTATTTCGAATACGATTACCAAAACCAGCAAACCATGCATGCCTTTGCCCAAGGCTTAAAGCCCGGTGGCCATCTGGTGATCGATTTCCTGAACCCGGAATGGGTGCGAAAACATCTGGTTGCCGATGGAAGAGAAGAAACCGGTGGAGTGGTGTTTTCGTGGACCAAAAAAATTGAAAACAAGCAAGTAATAAAACGCATAACCGTGGAAGACGGGCCACGCACCTTTCATTATGAAGAGCGGGTTAATCTGTTGACCCAGCACTACTTTCTAAGACTTGCAACCGCCGCCGGACTTAACCTGCGCAACCTATGGGGCTCTTACCAATTGGAGCCATACCACGAGGAACATGCACCCAGGATGATTCTCCATTTTGAAAAAGCCCACCCGGGATCATGATTTTTCCATTATATACTACATTAATTTTATTTCTCAGCACCTTTGCCAGTGGATGGCTGGTGGTGTGGTTTTCGGGTGGAAAACGATTGCCCCGAAAACTGCTGCTGGCCTTTAGCGGCGCCTTTTTGTTTACCCTGAGTTTGGTGCACCTCATACCCGAAGTATATGCCCAAGGCGGATCCGGTGTAGGCGTTTGGGTGCTGGGTGGCTTTTTGCTGCAGTTGGTGTTGGAGCTCTTTTCCGAGGGTTTGGAGCATGGGCACGTGCACGTACATCCGGAGGCCGGTGCCCGGTTTCCGTGGGCGGTTATGTTGGGCCTTTGCCTGCACGCCTTTTTAGAGGGCATGCCGTTGGTAGACGACCACAACCGAAACTCTTTGCTTATGGGGCTCATCATTCACAACCTTCCCATAAGCATGGCTTTGGTGAGCCTCTTGCTGGAGCAAGGCTTGGGCAGAACCCGTGCCGGCATTGCCTTGGCCGTGTTTGCCGCCATGTCGCCCATGGGACTTTCCCTTGCCTTTTTGCTCCTTGGGCAAGCGCCCAATCCGGTGGCATACGCGCGCATTATGGCCGTGGTGATTGGCATCTTCCTGCACATCTCCACCACCATACTCTTCGAAAGCTCGGAACAGCACAGGTTCAACCGCATTAAGTTCTTAAGTATATTGGCCGGCTGTGCCCTGGCCTTGGGAATGGCGTAAATTTTTATTTCCCCTTTATTATGCCCTGGGGCTTGCCGAAAGCTATAAGGCATTGTTTAAAAAAATGGCCCAAAGGCACCGCGTTGCCTTTTTCTTGCTTTGAGGTCGTGCCTGTTTATGCGATGAGGAGAAAGCCACTGCTTACAAGAATAAGTGAAACGCGTTAGGCTTAGAAAACGTGGTGAGATGCAGGGGGGCCTTTGCCCAAAAATGGTAAGTCAACCCTTCTTATTCATCCCCGCTGAGCCGCCGGCTCAACTGCAGGAGTAAAAGAAGAAGAGAAGGGTTTATGGCGCATGACCACCAAGCCTAATGCCACAGGGCCCATTAATCTCCTACTCATGCCGAGCCCAGCATGCCCCCTTGTAAACCACCGCCAGCCCTAAACCTTTGTGCGGTTCCTTTGGGTGGTTATGCATCCTTACCGAACCATGCCTTAGAAGCATTTGCCCCCCAAAAACCCTTTTTGGGTAGGAGAGAATTGGAAATCGGGTTCAATAAATAACGACACATGGTATTGTATGCGTAATATGCAACGTTTTATATACACCATGTTTTGCATATATCAAAAAATGTATTAACCTTTGTTGAAGTTCTTTGATTTTTGATTTAGTGTTAACCATAACCTTATAACCTATGAAATTATTGCCAGTACACCCCTTGGCCAAAGGCCGTATCGCATACGCTTGCTTGACCTATATTTTGATGCTTTGTGCAGGCTTGGCCTTGCCCATGAATGCCGGTGCCACACAAAACGTTACCTGCACGTTTTTGAACCCCGATGGGCCCAGAGCTGTGGCTTGTGCAACCGTTGTAACTGCGCGCATTACCTGGACCGGATCACCTCCCGCCAGCATCCTAATAACGGTGCCCAATACCTTTGTAAATACAGATAATCTGGGTGCCACTGTTTTGCCCGGTGTCGCTGGAAGTATAAACTACATTAATCTCGACTCCTGCGCACTCCGTCGAGTAATCTTTAACCTAAGCAATTGGAACAGCAACGTGCCTTTGGATTTGCATTTTAAATACCTAGGTTGTACGAATATTAATGGTTGTGCTGCCAACACCCAGCACTTGTTTTTCGACTGTGATTACATTCTGGCCTCACCGACAAACGACACCCTGCCCGCCACTATTGCAACGCCTGGCATAAATCAGCCGGGATTAACCACCATAAGCAATACCTTGGCTGTTGCCACTAATTCTAACACCCAAGCTTTATTGCTAACTAATATGAGCAATATGGCCAACTCCCAAAATGTATACACTTCCATTGGGAGTACCTTAGATACCCTTGAACGGCAATTTAGGGTTACCGTAAACTCATTTGCTGTAGAAACCGTTACGGTAAACCTTTCCCTGGAGCCCGATGCCAGCTACAGTGTTTTGCAGATAAAAGACAACCAAGGCAATTGGCATGTTTTGCCTGCAATTACCGGTTCAAACTTCACCTTCAACCTACCGCTGAGTGCTTATGGCAACTTCATCACAAACAACAGCAATGCGGGTAGCCGCACGCTTCAACTGAGGCAACGTTATAAGTTGCAGTGTTCCTCGGAAACTGCAAACACTCAAATTTCTTGCCAATTTTCCCCGGCCATTTCGCTCTGCACCTGCAATACATCTGGAAGCACTTTGCTGTATAATGGAACAGCAGGAGGTTTAACCTCTCTAGGTATCCTTAACACAACCTTCCAGCACACGGGCGAAGGTTCAAACTCTCCTTGCCCCGGCACATTTGTATATACCATCAACGGAAGATGGGAGGGCTATGTGGGCCAACTTACCCATTTAAGGATCCCCATTAACACCACCTTTTTTAACGTGTCTCTGGTTAAAATCGGGAACCGCTCACCCCAGGGCAACCTTTCCCTATCCGATTCTTTGACCTATACCTTGGCCTACACCCAGCCCGTAGACACCAACTGGATTGATGTTTCTTTACCGGGAACCAGTTCAACCAACATTCCGGGCATCAACTGGCAATATAATTCACCAGGCCAAGGAGCTTGGGTTAATACCAGCATCAATAAGAGTTTTGTTGTGCAGATAACGCTACAAAGCAATGCTGCTTACGCTAATCCGGGCGGGTGTCCCTCACCTATGGTTGGTATAACCCCATCGGTTGCCCGACCCTTAAAGCTTGCAATAAAAAATATCTGCGGCAATGCATACACTCAAACAACCACCCCACTGCCCCAAATACACTCAGAAAATCCAAACAATAGTATGGCTTCCATTAACCCTATTGGATTGGCAGCAGATGCTTTGGCTGGCAATTCAGATCCGGTTAGTTTTAATTACACCATTAGCATACCACCCAACAACGACCCTTTTCACATGCCGGGTTCTGCTGAGGACAGCATACAAACCATACATTGTTCTAATATAATGTACAGAGGTGTTTTTTCATGTAACCCCATTAGCTTAAATCAAAACAGCTTAGACAGCATTGCCGTAAATGGGAACCTGTTGCCGACTTCTTCCTACCAGTATCAAAACGGCCAGTTTTTGTTTCCGCTCAACCAAACTCCATCCTCATCAACAACAACCCTTACGTTTAGACTCAACCAAATACCATGTCCCGACCCAAGCAGCGGGCAGGGTGTACTGAACTTTTTGTTTAAGATAGTGGCTGAATGCGAAACTTGTGGAGAGATGGATAATCATCGCGTTTTAGAATGCCAACAAGCCCAAATTGTGGTGCATTGCAGCGGGTACTGCTCCAGCCAGGTAGACATCTTTAAAGATTCGTTGCGAGCGGAGAGGATTACCTATGGATGGGCTGATGAAAATGCCTACAACACCAATTCCAGTTCCATTAGCAACATACATGCTTTTTACAACAGCCTTACCCCTGCACCCAACCATGTGGTGATTGAAGATGAATTGAAGAAATTTTATCCCTATGATGAGTTTAACCTACATGCGGTGGGCAGTCTAATGCCACCCAATAACAGCCAGCCCTACCGGGCACTCAGCATAGATTTACGATATGATAATAACCTATTGCCTTCTGGAAACAACTTGCTTAGACTCTTGGGTTACCATGCCGTATTTAGTAATGGCAGTACCCAAGTTACCTTAAGCGATGCCCAATTGGCTGCAATACCCTACGCCGGGTTTGCCTCCGACACTTTATATGGCCCACAAACCATACAGCGGGCAACCTGGAATGCCGACAGCCTTTTGGCACATGGGGTGAACATAAACAGTACTGCAACGTGGACCATTGCCTTAGACGCGCAATATCAGATTATGGCCAATTCAGCCATGCTGCCTTCTACAAACAATTTTATTGTGAATTTGCGGTGCCAGTTTGCTGCAGAAGGCACTGCTCTAAACAACAATGCACCACCATTTTGGTATTGCTGCGATCCGTGGGGAGTTAGGCTAAAGGTTTTGATACCGCGTATTAATACCCTATCGCTTTCTCAGTTTGACAGCCCAATTACCCAGGTTTATGGTTTGCCTGCCAACCCCACCCATTCGGCATGTGCCTATGGCCACGCTTTTGGCATAATGCACTTGGGTGGGCTTGGCAACTTACCCGACTTCGGCTTCGAGTACCGCCCATTTACCAGCTGGCCTATGGCATTAAATAATGCTGAGGCAACCTCTGTTATTGCCTTCAATCCTAATGCCACACCGGTGAACCTTGTGGCTAACACCGGGGTATTTCAAAATCCTAATAGCCCCTTGGCCCTATTGCCCAGCATGCCACGCAAGTTGGTAAACTGGCAGGGCTTGCTTTTGCGCATGCACCGCCAGTGCAACCATGCCGCTACCGTGCCTTTTGCGGCCAATGCGGATTCTTTTTGGGTTAACCGTTATGCCTATGTGCACAGCGCCTTCCACCTACCCTCGGGCTTTAATGCCCAACCCGTGGTGCCGGCAAACATTCCGGTGGCAAACCCAACCTGGAATGCCAACCCTCCTCCTATTGGTTTCCCTAGCCCACCCCCAAGCATTACCACCATACCCAGTGGGCAGGCTACCTACAGCTTTACCTTTACACTTCCTTCTATGGCCCAAAACCTGCCATTAGCAGTTGGGGTGCAATTGGCGGGCACGCAAAGCAATATTACCCTGAGCAACGTAACCTACTCAAACAACACCATAGCCACCACCCCAATAGACAGCATCAACTGGTATTTCTTTCCTTCCAACACCAACTTTACCAATGGCTCGGTGGCATCGCTTAGTTTAACTTTGAACGACTCCTGCTTTACCGACACCTTTGGATTGCGCTTTTTTTGGCGCATAGCATGCGATTCGGCCAATCCACTGTTTTCTACTTCTCCATTGAACAATGCCTGTTTTGGCAACGGGTATTACAGAACCTTCCAGCGTGGACAAGGGTTTAACCCCTCTCTGCGCAGTCGTTTTGACCGCCAGGGGTGCGGTTTAAAAGGTACACTGGTAGTGAAAAACCCAACATCGCAACCGGGCATTAATCTTACCCAGTTTTCCCTTGCACTCAATACCGGCCTTATGCTCGATTCGGCCGAGGCCTTTGTTGGCAACCAATCTCAACCGTTAAACGGGCCCAGTTTTGCGCTTAACAGCAGCGGAAGCACCTCCTATCAATGGGTTCAAACTACCTTAACCTTAGATACCCTATATCTGGGTCCGGGCGACTCACTCGTGTATCACCTGTGGTTTGGCTTAAGCGATAGTTTGTGCACCCACTATCAACAATCAACCTCAGTTTCTTGGCTAATGCAAGCCTCGTTCTTAGCCAAAAATGTATGCGGCGAAATCGCCATAAACGTGCCCAATATTCCCATTGATACGGCTACATTGGCCACTGCCTTGGATTTTATAACCCAACCCAACTATGCCTGTTGCCGCCCCATACCTTATACCTTGATGCAAGCTTGCACCAATGGGGGTAATGGGGCCGTTGTGGTGCACAACCCAGAGGCCGATACCGTGCAGGTTACCATTTCAGCAAATGGACTTAGTACGCTGCTTAACACCACCTTTTCTGCGGCAACAGACACCATACCCTTGCCCACCGGCAACTACCTCATAACCCTATTTTACCCAAACACGGGCGCCTATTTCTACCAAGCGTTTTCCATTGCCAACCAAGCCATTTCTGCAACCCTGAGTATTTTGCCCAACCCCGTTTGCCCCGGAAACCCGGCTCTGCTGGTGGCCAACGCCACCCCTGCAAACAGCACCTACACCTATGCCTGGTTGGAGAATAACACCAGCCTAAGCAACACCAGCGATACCCTGGCCCTTTACCCAACCCAAACCAACACCTACACCGTGGTGGTAAGCAACGGATCCTGCACCGATTCGGTTACCCAAACCCTTTCGGTGTTTAGCCCACCCGCCCTAACCCTGCAGGCCGCTCCAACCAACATCATACTGGGTGATGCTGCTCTACTAACGGCAACCGGCAACGGCACCGTGGTTTGGACCGGTATTGGCCTAACCCAAACCACCGGCGACACGGTGCAGGCTCAACCCCCCGCCCTTGGAGAGCATGCTTACACGGCAACCCTAACCGACGGCAACGGTTGCTCCGTTTCCGACACCATAACCATTACGGTGGCTAATCCTTGCTCTGGAATCGTCATCAAAGCAGACCCTCAATACCTGTGCGGCACCACGCCCATCCTGCTGAATGACCCAATTGTCTCTGGCGTGGATTCCACTTGCACCGTTTCTGCCGAATGGGTGTTGTTCCCAAACGCAACCCTTGTCTTCGCCGACACCAGCCACACCTACTTGCAGGCCAGCCAAAACCCAACCGCGGCCACAACCGACTCGTGCCGCCTAGTATTAACCGTGGTGTGCGGCGGAGACACATGTTTGGTTTACAATACTAAAATAA
>JBEIVB010000040.1:0-21602 GCA_040374085.1 Flavobacteriales bacterium
AGCCAAAGATGACCTTAATTTATTCGTGGAAATTGAGGATGGAGTGACCACCATCCAACAGGTACTTGTCTTTCCGGAAAATGGTTAGGTCTGCCTGAACCATTTCTTTAACCAACTCCTCAACCGTTGTTTTAGGCTCCCAGCCCAATTCCGCTTTTGCCTTTGAAGCATCTCCAATTAAAAGGTCTACTTCTGTTGGGCGGAAGTAGCGAGGATCGATCTCCACCAACACCTTTCCGTCGGCTTTATTGATGCCTTTCTCTTCTTCGCCAGAGCCCTGCCACTCCAGGGTTATACCCACCTCGGCAAAAGCCATCTCAATGAACTTTCGAACCGAAAACTTCCGGTTGGTAGCCAACACATAGTCATCGGCTTTGTCTTGTTGCAGCATCAGCCACATGCCCTCTACATAATCGCGCGCATGGCCCCAGTCGCGCTCGGCATCAATGTTGCCCATGTAGAGTTTTTCCTGGAGACCTAAGTGAATCTTGGCCACGCCGCGGGTTACTTTTCGCGTAACAAAGGTTTCGCCTCGCAAAGGGCTTTCATGATTGAACAAAATGCCATTACAGGCATACATGCCATAGGCCTCGCGGTAGTTTTTGGTAATCCAAAACGCATACAGTTTGGCTACACCATATGGACTCCGAGGATAAAAGGGAGTGGTTTCTTTTTGGGGAACTTCTTGCACCAAGCCATATAACTCAGACGTTGAAGCCTGATAGAAGCGGGTAGTCTTTTCCATGCCCAGAATACGAATGGCTTCCAGAATGCGCAAAGCGCCTATTCCATCTGCATTCGCTGTGTATTCGGGCGTTTCAAAGGAAACCTTAACGTGCGATTGAGCCGCAAGGTTATAAATCTCATCCGGCTTGGTTTCTTGAATCAGTCGTATGAGGTTCGTAGAATCCGTTAGATCTCCGTAGTGCAAAAAGAAGTTGACCTTCTGCTCATGGGTGTCCTGATACAAATGGTCTATGCGATCGGTGTTGAAGAGCGAGCTGCGGCGCTTTATGCCGTGAACAACATACCCTTTAGCCAATAGAAACTCGGCGAGATAGGCACCATCTTGTCCTGTGATGCCGGTAATAAGCGCAACTTTTGCCATGCTTGCAACAAAAATAATTCACGCAAATGTAAGCAATTATTGGCCTTTTGCGGGGAGCAATTCCAGCGCTGCATCCATCCAGGTAAAGATGTCTACCGGGTGGCCGTTGCGCTTTTCCGGAGAGCGTTTGTGACCCAAGCGAACCACCACCAGCTCATGGCGCGGAAGGCAAAGTATGTATTGACCCAAAATACCCCGGGCATAGACCACGTCCTCGTTTGCATATTTCACTGTCCAGAATTGAAAGCCATAGCGTGTATTTGGTGCACCATTTAGTTCTTCGTCCGCAAGTGCAGCTGGCCGGGTAGCCATTGCCAAATAGGTGCTGTCGATTAACCTGCGACCTTTCCATTTTCCATGGTGCAACAACAGGGTGCCTATGCGGCTGAAGTCGCGTGCGTTGCTGTTGAAGCAGCAAAAAGCCCGCGGCAGCCCTCCTTTTTTATCTAGGCACCAATGGGCCGGATGGTTGGCCCCCATGGGCTGCCACAAGGTTTGACTCACCCATTGCGCCAAAGGCATGTGGGTTGCTTTCTCCAGCACCATGGCCAAGAGCTGAGTGTTGCCGCTTTCGTAATCAAAGGTTACACCGGGCTTGTGCACCACCTTGTAGCGTTGAACCAACTTCTGCAAATCGTCGCCATACAAGGCTTCTGCAGCAAAGCCAAAGGGGTTGAGGTAATCTTCTGTAAAGTCCATTCCCGAACTCATGGTAAGCAGGTGTCGGAGGGTGAGTTGAGCATTGCTGCCGGTTCGCATCCAGGGTAAAAAATCGCCTACAGGTTGGTCTAAACTGCGGATCAAGCCGCGCTGCAAGGCAACCCCCGTAGCCAAGGAAACCACTGACTTGGCCATACTGAAAGAGTTGGAAGCTGAGTCGGGGCCATAGCCATCAAAATATTCTTCATATAAAATAGAATCCCGCCAAAGCACCAAAAAAGCGGTGCTTCCGTTAGCCGCATTCAGCTCGGCGTAGTTTCCCAGAGGCCTTTTCTGATTGTACTGCCTGTGCAAAGGAATGGGCTGCGGCGTGGAGGTAGCCACCGTTGCCAGCGCATCTTTGGTAAACTCATGAATGTCCGGACCCAGCTTGCCTTTGCCAATGGTGTACTGCAATACGGTGTACACAAAGGTCCGGCCCGTGAACAGCACATACAGATTGAATCCCACCACAAGCGCCAGCAGACTCCAAAGGAGCATACGCAAAACCCTTTTCATGCCATATTTCTTATGCCACAAGTTCGGTTTTTTTTCGGAATCTCTATCTATGCCTAGTGTTTTTCTTTGCCGAAGGTGGCATCCACGCACGCCATCCAATCTTGCGGAGTCATTCGCCCGGCCAATTGAGCCAACAGTTGGGTGGGAATGCGATAAGGCCGTTTGAAACGCACACATCCCTTGCCCATGTCCAGGCGCATAGGAACCTGTTCAGTCCACGCCTCTTTGAACCAGGCGCTGAGTTCAGCACTTCCATATAAGCCTATGTGATGCAGCGATATGCCGCTCTTCTTCACGCAGATGCCCAAAAAACCCAAGGGCTTTTTGGCATCGCCCAAGTAGCCTTTTGGATATAAACTCAGCGGTACCACAAACGAGGGCATGTTGTACTGTATGGTTTCTTCAAATCCTTTAGGCAGGTGGGAACGGAAAATGTTGAGGAGGGTTTCCATGGCTTCCCGATCAACTTCCTCCAGGTCTTTGAGATAGTCCGATACAGATTTCATAACCTTAAATCAATGTTGTCGATGGATGCCAATGGACTCATACAACAATTCCTGAACACGTGTACGGACACTTAATTCGATGAGTTTTTTGTTGGTGGCATCGGGATTCACTCTGTTGCTGAGAAAAACAAAAAGCAGGCCGTTGGCAGGATCGGCCCAAACCATGGTGCCGGTAAAACCGGTATGCCCAAAACTCTCGTGCGATGCCATTCGGCTGCATGGACTGTCTTTTTGCATAGTGGGTTCCGGCTTGTCGAAGCCCAATCCACGCCGTACGCCTTGATTGCAGAATTGGCAGCGGATGAATTCCTGAACGGTCTCTTTGCTGATGTATCGCTCACCGCCATATTCACCCTTGTTGAGGTACATTTGGAAAAGGGCCGCTAGATCGAAGGCGTTCGAAAACAACCCGGCATGGCCTGCCACCCCACCCAGCATGGCAGCACCCTGATCGTGCACGTATCCACGCAAAAGCTGCTTTCGGAAACGGGTGTCGTTTTCTGTAGGCATAATGCGTGCAGCCGGCAAACTGCGCAAAGGAAGGTACCTCATGGTGGGCAGTCCCAAACGCGCATATATTCTATCGCTGTAATCCAGTAGCGGAGTCCTTGTCTCTTTTTCAATAAATGCTTTTGCATAATAATAGCCTACGTCGCTATAGAGATAATGCTTACTGGATTCAAGAGGAGATGCGGTAATACGCGCAACGAGACTATCTTTCCATGCGTTTTGCATATACATGCTGTCTGCCACCTGAATCTCAAATCCCGGTGATGGTCTTTTCTGGTATATGGTGGCACGGGGCCCCGCGCTGTCCAGGGTGCTTAAAAACACCGGTACAAAGGGTTTCAGCCTGCCGGTGTGGGTGAGTTGTTCCCGAAAGCTGAGGTCTTTTTTGTTGCTCACAGAAAGTTCGGGTAAGTACTTACTGTAAGGCTCATCGAGCTTGAATTTCTTAGCATCGAAAAGTTGCATCAACGAAAGGGTGCTGGATGCTACTTTGGTTATGGAAGCCAAGTCGTAAACGCTTTTTTCCGTTACTTTTTCCTTGGCATCGTATGAAGCACTTCCGAAAGATTTATAATAAAAAACCTTTCCGTTTTTAGCCGCCAATATCTGACATCCGGGAAATGCCTTCTCACTTATTGCCCGTTGAACCAGGCTGTCGATTTGCTTCAGTTTTGAAGATTCGATGTTCAGCGATACAGGGTTTACCACCTGCAAACGAGTGGGCTTGGGTAGAGCAATGCCCGAGCCCATGCTAAACCAAGGCGGAACCGCCACCGGTAATTTGCCTGGTGTTGTGGCTGCGCCAAAGATTGCTTCTGCACAGAGTTGCTCCGTGGCGTCGGTCTCTTCATAAGGCATCAATACAGCATCGAGGCTATCCAATCCATTAAAACGCGCCAGCGCGTATGGATTCCCAAAAAGGCTCAACACAACCTTCGATTTCTGCTTCACGGCTTGAACAAAGGAGATGGTTTCTTGAACTACATTAAAGTTGTTGTCTGCTTTTCGCGTTGTGTTCTCAACTGAAACAAGCACCAAATTATAGTTTTGTAAACTTCTCAGTAAGCTGTCGCGCAACGCTGTACCGGCTTTAGAGGGTAGGTTATAGGCATCTATGCGAGCGTAACGATCGAGGGTTTGCTGGAAAACAGAAGGCTCCGATTCCCCTATGCATACACTGGCAATGCTCAGCGTATCCAGCCGACGGAGAGGCAGCAGGTTGTTTTTGTTTTGAAGACAGGTGAGGGCTGCGCCATAAAGCTTTTGTATAAGTGCCTCGTCTGGATCGCTGTTAAGATCTTCAATAAGGTTTGCAGTATCTATAGGCTCCAGATTGTTTAATCCGGCCCATTGTTTGGCTAAAAGAATTTTATAACAATGCTCGTCAATTTCTTCCTGAGAGATGAGGCATGAATCTACCGCTTGTCGGATGAGCTTCACCGCTGCCGGAACATCCTCCGGGAATAAAAGCACATCGTTGCCGGCCATTAAGGCTTTTAGGCTTACTTCGCCTGGAGAATAAAATGCGCTTACTCCTTTCATATCCAGCGCATCGGTAAAAACCAATCCTTTGAAACCCAACGTGTCACGCAGCAAATTGGTTACGATGGGTTTGGATATGCTGGCGGCAGAGTAACGTGCAGTGTCGTGAAAAGGCACATGCAGGTGGCCTACCATTACGCTCATCATGCCTTCATCCATCAGACTGCGGAATGGGAATAGCTCCAAGCTGTCGAGCCGTATTTTCCCAAAAGGCAAAACCGGTAAGCCTTTGTGCGAATCCACGTCGGTATCGCCGTGCCCCGGGAAGTGTTTCCCACATGCAATGATGCTGTTGTCTTGCAACCCATACATGTATGCCAAGCCCTTATTTACAACGTTATTTTTATCCTGTCCGAAGGAACGAAAACCAATAACCGGATTCAGAGGATTGCTGTTTACGTCGATTACAGGAGCAAAGTTGATGTGCATGCCCATTCGTTCGCATTGCCCCGCAATGTGCGTACCCATGGCATATATTAGGCTATCGGTTTGTATCGCACCCAATGTCAGTTGTTTCGGAAAGGAGAGGGTGCTGTCTAAGCGCATGCCCAAGCCCCATTCACCGTCTATAGCAATGAACAGTGGAACTTTTGAAATACTTTGGTAATAATTGGTAAGGCGTGCCTGCCGCATAGGCCCCCCCTGAAAAAAGATAAGCCCCCCAATTTTGTTTTGTGTGATGAGGTTGGCTACTGCTTCAACGTGATCTTTTCCCCTATTGGAATAGGCAGCTACCATAAACAGTTGCCCAATACGTTCTTCTGGAGTCATGTCGGCCATCACATGTTTTGCCCAGCGAACAGAAGGATATGCCTTACGCTCTACAGGGTCTTTGAGCACCAAGCGACCGCCTTTTTTTCTTCCGGATCGAATCTTTTTTTTCTTTTTCTTTTTTTTCTTTTTTCGGTGATAACCCGGGCGATGGCGGATGCTCGCTTCTGCTTTCTGACCACCAGTTTGGGGCAATGGCCACCAGGGTGCAACATCCGCTCCCAACAAAAATACCACTAGGGCGATGGCCCAAATTCGAATCCGCTTCACCTTCGCGAAATTACCCATAGCCAATGGGTAGCAGGCGCATGGCCCAACAAGTTTTCAACAGGAAAGGCCTAAATGGGCGCGTACAGGTGTAGGCACACTACCGCCAAAAATCCCGAAAACAGCAGCTCGGCCACCCACCAACGCCTCATCTCCAAAAACATGTTGGCCATGTAAAGCCCCACAGGCAAGGAACAAAAGCCCAAGAAATGAAGGCTGGCAAAAGGAGATAGGAAAAAGCAAAGGATCGAAAGGGCCAGCATCCAAACAAACACCACGGTGAGGTTGCGGCTGAAAATTGTGTTTACAGGCAAACCCAACAGCAATCGGAAAAACGAGAACAGGATCAGCAACCCCAAACAACTCAACAGAGCCTGATAATGCCAAGGCCAGGATGCAATGGGAACCAGAGAAAAGTCTGCAGGAAAAAAAACCTTCTCCTGAAAAAACCAACCCAGCCGATCCCACCAGTCGTACCAGGTAAAGACAAAGGCATAAGGCAACAACAGGCCCACCAATGCCACAATCCATTCCCTCCAAATGAAGGGTCGAATCACCATTAATCCCACCCAAACAAGAGGATAAAAAACCAAGGTAGGGAAGAAGAAAAGAGAGGCAATCGAAATCCACACCGAGGCATCAAAGTACAGGGCCATGGCAATGGACTGCCGGTACGAACGCATCATGCGCTGCAAGGCCATCATCAAGCACAGCATGGCGGGTTGAATCGGGCTTAGGGCCTGAAAACTTCTGCTGCAGCTCATCAGCAAAACAAACATCAAGCCCGGTACAAACGACTTTCGGCTGAGCATGCCAAAATGATCTACTAGGTAGTTGAACCAATAAGCTTCAATCAACACCAACGCAAAAGCAACACCGGTGCGCACAAGAGCAGAGCTGCCAACAGCCCACCACAACACATCAAATAAGGGCATGGAGTTGCTCACCGGAATGAGGTTCGGCTCCTGAAAGGCAGGAAACCAAAGCAGGAAGCCCACAATAGGAATCAACAACATGGGCAGTACATTGCCACTTCTAAAGAGACTAATCATGCCAATTGAAGTTGTAGATTTTTGTGATTTTCCATTACCTTTGGGGCGAACAAATGTACTTCCATGGACGGTTTTTTCTACGCTACGGCCGACTTTTTTGAGGCCCTTTATCCCCTGTTCAAAGCGGTTGGACGATTCACCGACGGTTTCTTTGCAATTGCGGTGGCTGTCCTCTCTTTTTATTGGATCAACTACTTGAGGCAGCACCCGGATGCGATACAATCGAACCGGATTGAAGACCAACCCAAGTAACAACAGACTAAACAGGTGACCAAAGGTCACCTTTTTTTATGCCGTCAGAGCCATTTGGAGTAAGCCTGTGGGAAGGTGCAGAGGTCCACGCTCCCACTGAAGATGAGTTTCGTGAGGCGCTCACCTTGGTTCTGCGTGAGGAGCTGAACCGCAAACCCGAGCGTGTGTTTCAATTCCTGTATCGGGTTGACGTCGACGAGGCAAAAACACGCACGGCCCTTCTCGACCCTGATCCTCCTAAGGCGTTGGCCAAGCTCATTGTGGATCGCTTAATCATGACTTGGCACATACGTCAATCATATAAACGAAAAGAATAATTTCCCATGCAAACCTTTCTTTGGTCCGATCTGGGAATAGAAGGCCTCAAGCTTTTGGTTTCTTTGGTTATTGGCGCCTTTCTCGGCTTGGAGCGTGAGTACCGCAGCAAAGCCGCTGGCTTCAGTACCATCACCCTCATCTGCATAGGTTCTACTTTGTTTACCATTGCCTCTCAACATCTGGGAGCCAACGGGCAAACCGATCGTATCGCTTCCAACATCATCACCGGTATTGGGTTTATTGGTGCAGGCATCATTTTCAAAAATGAGCTCTCTGTTTCTGGATTGACCACTGCGGCAACCATCTGGATTGCTGCAGCGTTGGGGATGTTGGTGGGCAACGATGAGTTTTTACTTGCCTTTGCCGCTTTTGTGGTGGTGATGTTCGTTTTGTCTGTTTTTGACAAACTGAAATATTATGTTGATGTTATCCATCAGGAGCGCACCTACAAGATGATTTTCGATCTCAACCGAACCAGCAGCGCTCAACTCGAAGAAATGTGCAAAGCAGTGGGATTGAATGTAAAAAAAATCAAAGAATACAGATCGGAATCCATCGTGAGCGTTTACCTTCAGGTAAGCGGTTCCTTGGAAAAACAAATGCGGTTGAACCAACAATTGTTGGAATCCAATACCATTCAATCTTTTGAGTACTAAGCTTGTTTCAGGCTGTTGCGTACACGCTGCATAAACGTAGAGGCATAAACAAATCGGTTGAGTTCAGCATTTTCAGAATGCAAGATCTCGCTTCTGTTGCCTTGCCACCATTTTTGCCCATTGAAAATAAACACCACATTTTCACCTATTTCTATAACAGAATTCATATCGTGGGTGATGACGATGGTGGTGATGCGGAGTTCCTCCGTAATCTGCCGAATGAGGTTGTCGATTAGGATGCTGGTTCGGGGATCTAGCCCAGAGTTGGGTTCGTCACAGAATAGGTAGCGCGGATTCATGCTTATGGCTCGCGCAATACCCACTCGCTTTTTCATGCCGCCCGAAAGCTCAGATGGATACAACTTCCCGGCGCTAGGCAGGTTAACACGCTCTAAGCAAAACTGGGCTCGATCGCGCTTTTCTGCTTCGGTTTGGGTGGTAAACATCGATAAAGGAAAGATGATGTTCTCCTCTACCGTGAGCGAGTCAAAGAGAGCTCCACCCTGGAACAACATCCCAATCTGTTTCCTTACCTCTTTTTTGCCATCAAAGTTCATAGCGGTAAAGCTGTGTCCATCATACAACACATCGCCGGCATCGGGTGGAAAAAGACCAACCATAATTTTGGTGAGTACGGTTTTGCCGCTTCCACTTTCACCGATGATCATGTTGGTTTTCCCCTCCAAAAACTTAATGGAGATGTCTTGCAACACCTGCTTTTCGTTGAACGACTTGGAAATGCCTGTAACCTCAATCACGACAATAAAATTTGGGTAATGATTACATTAAAAAGCAGAACCAAAATGCTGCTGTACACAACGGCTCGTGTAGATGAGCGGCCCACCTCCAAGGCACCTCCTCTTGTATAATATCCGTGATAGGCCGAAACACTGGTAATGATGAATGCAAACACCACAGTTTTGAGCAAGGCATAGGTTACATTGAACGGCTTAAAATCATAGGTAATTCCATATATATATTCATAACTGGTTACAGCGTTTACGGCCACTCCGGCTAAGTATCCGCCCAGCAATCCGAGGAACATGGAAAGCACAATAAGGAACGGGAAAATCATAATGGCTGCCAGAATCTTCGGTAAAACCAAATATCCTTTTGAGTTGATGCCCATAATTTCCAATGCATCAATCTGCTCGGTTACGCGCATGGTGCCTATTTCACCGGCAATGTTAGAGCCTACCTTGCCTGCCAGAATTAGGCAGACCACGGTAGGAGAAAATTCCAGAATGATGATGTCGCGGGTAGAAACGCCAACCGCATACAAAGGAATCCAAGGGCTTTCGAAACCAAAGGCAGACTGTATGCAAATTACCGCACCCATGAAAACCGAAATGATGGAAACAATGCCCAGTGAGCCAATGCCAATGCTGTCTATTTCCTTAACCGTTTGTTGTCGGTAAATAGACCACCGCTCGGGTCTCTTAAAGATGACCGACAGGAAGATGTAAAATTTGCCTAGGTGTTGCAACCATTGCATGGTCAACGAAAGTAGGAAAAAACAAGGGGCTGCGCACTCCACTCTGTTACCTTTGGGTTATGGCGCGTTTTAAACCCTTGATTTTGTTGATGTTCATCTTTGTGCTCGTCTGGGAAACAACCTGGGCAGGGTCTCCAAAGTTGCGCAGCAAACAGCCATCTACCGATGTGCTATTTCCCAGTCTGTTCAAGCAATGGGCCGATAGCCTCAAACCTGTGGTAGATAATCCAAGTAAGTACGAGCTACAGATCATTTTTACCCGCATACACCGCGATGCAAGCGGCTTGCCGCGTTTTGAACCGCATCGTTATCGAGTTAAAAAGCGATATTACTTCTATCCCGCGAGCCTAGTGAAGCTGCCGGTTTCCATCTTGGCGCTCACGAAGTTGGATGAATACCAACTTCCCGGATTGGATCGCAATACAACCGTTTTCACCGATTCGGCTGCTCCATGCCAGCAGCGTGTGCATGCTGATTCCACAGCCGAAACTGCTTTGCCCAGTATTGGAAACTACATAAAACGTATGATGCTGGTGAGCGATAATTTCAGCTACAGCAGAGTGTATGAGTTTCTCGGACGCGATTTTCTTAAAACCGAACTGAATCGAGTTGGGTTACCGGGAACGCGGATTGTACATCGCTTCGATGGCAACTGCTCTTTTGCTGAGAACGGTGTGCTGAATCCAATGACGTTTTTGGGTCCTCGCGGCGACACGTTGCTTCGTATTCCATTACGCATCACAGGGTTGCTCTCCCCACATCCACTCGGTCGCATTCGAAAGGGTAGGGGGCAGCAGTTGCCAAACGGGCGGATGGTAAGACGGCCAAAGGACTTTACTCAGGCAAATTATCTGAGCCTCGAAGATGCAGACGGCATTTTGAAACGTCTCGTAATGCCGGAAGCTTTTGCCAAACAACAGCGCTTTCGCCTGTCTACCAAAGACCGCGATTTTCTTTTGAGCCAAATGGGAAAGTGGCCAAGGGAGAGCATTTTTCCGCATTACCCTGATTCTGTTTTTGAAGACAGCCATAAGAAGTACCTGGTTTATGGAGATGTTCATGGAAAAATAAATTCCGATTCCATCCGCATTTTCAACGTGGTTGGCCTGTCGTATGGCTATATGTCTGATTGTGCTTATGTTATAGATGCTGCTCAGGGCGTTGAGTTTTTCATCAGCGTTAGCTTATATGTAAACTCAGATGGCATCATCAACGATGGTAAGTATGAATACCAACAAATCGGATTCCCGTTTCTCTCGAGGTTGGGAAGGATACTGTATCGGATGGAACGAGATCGGCCCAAAACAATCAAGCCGGATCTAAACCATTGGATGAACCTGATTAAGACAGACTCTCTTTAACGCAAAAAAAGCCGGATGCGCTCGGCTGCTTCTGCCAATGATTCGGGGGATGGAGAAAGTTTAGGCCGGGAAAAATTCAGATCGTTAACAGTCTGCATGGGAACCAAGTGTACATGGGCATGTGGCACTTCCAAGCCTATTACACTAAGGCCTACTTTTCTACAAGGAAAGGCCTGGCCAATGGCCTTGGCAATGGGTTGTGCAAAAACAAGGATGCCTGAAAGCTCCTCTGCACTTAGGTCGAAAAAATAATCGGTTTCTTTTTTGGGTATCACCAAGACATGGCCAATTGCCTGTGGAAATACATCTAGAAAAGCAAGAAACTGCTCATCTTCAGCTATTCTATAGCAAGGTATTTCGCCTTGAACAATTTTGGTGAATAAACTGGCCATGCCCAGGTTACCGTGATATCTCCAGTACCTCGAAATTGAGAATCATGCCGGATGGAACCTTTATTTCGGCCAACTCCCCCAATCGCTTACCCAGTAAACCTTTGCCAATGGGAGAATCAACGGATATCTTGCCTAACTTGAAGTCTGCCTCATTTTCCGGAACCAGCGTGTAGGTCACCACCGCTCCATCTTTTTTGTTCTTAAGCTTTACGCGGCTCAAAATCAAAATTTTTGAACCATCCAACTTAGACTCATCAATGATCTTTGCGTTGCGGATGGTTTCCTCCATCTTGGAAATTTTCAATTCCAACAGCCCTTGGGCATCTTTTGCAGCATCGTATTCTGCATTTTCAGAGAGGTCACCTTTGTCGCGCGCTTCCGCAATCTGGTTTGAAATGCGGGGACGCTCCACAGTTACCATTTGATGAAGCTCCTCCTTAAGTTTTTTCAGGCCCTCCTCGGTAAAATAATTCGATTGGCTCATGGCATAGTCAAAAAAAGAAAGAATCCCGGCGTTTCCACCGGGACTCTTGGCAAATATACGTCAAAATAGAATTAGAGGCCAACCCTGATTCCAATGGAGTGGCTGCCGCTGAATGGATTGCTCGTGCGATACGAGTAGTCGATTCCAAGCAACGCACCAGCCTTATTCAAAGGAAGTTCGAAACTTGCCCCGGTGCAAAGCCCGGTTAGTGCGGTGGTGCGGTTTGCATCGCTGGTTATTTCATTCTCGTAAGCATATGCCGCTCGAACACTGAACATATTCTTGAATGCATATTCACCTCCAACAAGTATTCCATCACGGGTGTAGGAGTTGGATAGGAAAGCAGCAGATGCCGTAATGCGATGATCTGTTTTTTCTTTGCTCAGGTAAAAATCGTAAGCACCACCAATGCTCAAACTAGAAGGCAAATCGAATTTAGCAGAGCGCTGCTCAACCGTTATGGAATTACCATTGGCCAATGTGGCCCTGAGTGAATTACCATCCCCACTGAAACTCATGGGCGTGCCAACGTTGCGGAGAGAAATACCAAAATGTACTTCTTTTCTTTTTCCTGTAACGTATTGTATCCCAGCATCCAATGCCACTCCTGTAGCACTCATGTTGGCAATGGATTCATTTAATACTTTGAGGTTAACGCCACCATAGATGCTGTTTGAAAACTCTTTGGCATACGAAACATTGATGGTGAGAAAGCGTGGGGTGAAGTTTCCAATGCCTCCTCCAGGATTATCTACTGTGGTGCGTTGGATGTCGCCAAAGTTCATGGAGGTGAATCCAAACCCTAATACACTTGATGATCCAATGCGTTGAGATAGACCAAGTGCGTTTAGGTTGATTCCCGATCCGGCCAACCAATTGGTCCGCACGAAGGAAAGCTCGGTGCGTTTGGTAAATGCCAAGCCGGCAACATTTAAAAATTGAGCATCAAGGCCTTTTACAGAAGCTACGTTAGATGATGCCAAGCCAGAACTGCGGGCCCATGGATTAATCAACAATTCCGATGCGCCTGCTTGACCTGCACGGTCCTTGTTGCCGGCAAAACTTTCCCCGGACTGGAACACCAGAAGTCCGCAACAAAGGGCACTGGCGATGAGCTTGTATGTTTGTTTCATATCGAGCGTTTTTCTTGGGTAAAACGGGGCTCCGCAAAAGCGGAACCCCATGTTTTGATTTTGCTTAGAAGGAATCAAGGTCAATTGGACGCAATGAACCAAACCACTTAATGGTTCGCTCGCCCACATCCGGTACATTCACATGAATTAGATAAAGTCCACCTGAAATAGGAATGCCGGCTTGGTTCTTTAAATCCCAATCCAAGAAGGTGCGGCTGTTGTCGTCTTTGTTAAATCTACGCACCAAAGTTCCCGAAACGGTGTAAATGGAGACTACACACTTTTGAGGAAGATTTACAATCTTAATGCGATTGTCCAACTGATTCACTTCATACTCAGAGAATGCATAGTATGGATTTGGAACCACGTTAATCAATTCCAAACCGTTTTTCGCAATCCCTGCATTGTTGAACAAGGTGGCGAGTCCATTCGTATTGAATCCATAGCGTGGGAAGTCTCCGTTCTGGGCAGTGGATATCTTCGAGGTATTGAAAGGATCGTACAAGTTTAAACCTGGTGGCAATGGCTGAATGTAGTTGGCGTTTCCAGAGAAGAACCTGCTGTATGGACGATTCACCCTCAGACGAAGGCGCGCATCGCATGCCAACAGTTTCTTGTTCGTGGCCAGTAATGGAAAGGCAACCCACATAGCATCACGGAATACCTGCTGCTTTTGGCTGGTATAGGATGGAGAGGTACGGTTGTTCATTTTATTGTAAACAAAGGCACCTGCATCATACTCAGAAATACTGGTAGGTGAAGGGTTGTTTATGGAGCTCGGAAGGGTATTGAAGGTGTTGTGACCAAACACATAAATGGTATGGTAACCACCAAAACGAACGTTGAAGAACTGATCACGCGTGCTGGATGTTGGATTCCATAACATGTCGTTTCCGTTCTCACCAACAAGGAAAGAGGCTTCACCAAAAGCCATATTTAGGCGTTCTCCTGTTTCAAGGTTTATTGCATAGCCTGGGAACCATCCCATTCCTGTTTCACCAATATAATTGGCCGCTTCCGGATCGCTTGGATTGTTAGCTCCTCCTTGATCCACCGTCTTTCCGTTTTTGTCAACCGATTTGTGCGCGCGCAAATCAAACTTGCTAACACCGCCCTCAGACAATGCAGTTTCATCGGTCATCTCTAGAACAGGACAACGCGTCCACTTGGTTTTATCGTTCGTGAATACGATGTCAACGCTGGAGATGTTTTGTAGACGATTGGTGAAAAGGGCATTTGTGCTTGGACTTGCCCCAAGATTTAAGCTGCCCCACGTTACTCCAAATGCTTCGCTGCTTCCCAAACGGTAAGGCGCAACCGTGCCTTCCAACAACTTCTCGTAAACTTGAGCATCGTCGAACCCTTGGTAATCTCCGTACTTAGGACCAGTGGTGATGTTTGCATCCGGAGCAATGGTGCCCGAACGAATCCAGTTCTCCTCTGTTTTTCCGTCTTGATCGGCCAAACCGGAAAGCCAACGCTGAGTGTTATCAGCAAAAGAAATGGTGGCGTTGATGAAGCCGTTGTTTTGATTCGCAATTGAAGTGGAATTCCCGGGTAAATCATATTGCTTCATGGTAATGGATATACCCAAATCAGGCAATACCTGCTCTGTACCCATTAAGATGGATGTATCCGCCAAGAACACTTGGCCGGAACCCTTCTCTGTTAATTCCCAACGGGCAATGTTCACCAAATTCGGTGCATTCTTTGCCCTTCGAATGATGTTTTGCCCGTTTGTAGCTTTACCTGCATAAATCAGGGTATCCGACAAGAAACCAATTTTGCGGTACACAAACTCGGTAGTTACGCTTACAAAAGACGCAGAGTCGTTTGAGGTTCCTTCGACTACAGCTTTTGGAACCAGAGCATAACCAACCAATCGTATTTCATAATCGCCGGCTTTTACGTTCAGCGGATCTACCACTTTAACGCCAACCGGACCAGCTCCGCCTTTGTAAACAACCTGGCGCAAAGTCTCGGTGAAATTCGTGCCAGCCGCTAATACCTTTGCTTCATACTCTGGGGACAAGTCGGTTTCTAAACCTGCATTGCCTTGACCTTCCAAGCGGGTTATTTCCGGACCCATTCCGTAACTCGCTTGTGCAATCAAACCATTCGACTCAACAGCAGGAATGTGCGGAATTAAAGTATAAGTTGTACGGTTACGGCGGCCAAGAAAGAACGGTGTCTTTTGGCCATCAAGAGCAGTTGGATCAAGTGGATTAAAGGTTTTGAAGTTGTTGTGCGCATAGGACACTACAGTGTAGTAATACTTCTTGAAATTCACCAAACGAGCACCAGGGGTAAAGGCATCTTGGGTAAAACTAAAGGAGTGGCGTATGCCCTTGTCCTCACCCACAACCATTTCGGTTGGCACAGATGCACCCAATGAAGGATCGTTGATGTAGTTGATTAAGCGCTTCACACCATCCTTAATGTCGCACTGAGCTACTATGCGCGCTGCATCCGGATTGCGCAAATCTGTTACGGTTGCGTTGGCCAATTGATAGATGATGTAACCCTGGAATCGGTAGAAGCGCAGAGAATCAACAACGCCTACGATGTTCGCATCGATTTCGGCATAAGACTCATTGAAGTTGTTCGAACGACGACTGTTGCTCAGCATCAAGATTACTTCACGATCCAATTCTTGAGTAGCAACATCCGGAGCATCTGGCCCATCCAATACTTTAAAGCAGTTATCGAATAATGCCTGAGCTTTAACATCCACAACCTTCAAAAGCAACACGCTTTCTTTTGCAGTTCCTTGAGCGCGAGCCCAAACAGCACCTGTTGTTACGCGGTTTACTGCACCCGGCTTAAGGGTAAAAGGACCAGCAGATTGAATCACACGCCAGTCATCGGCAATGTTCATTTCCCAGTTCTGTGAAGTAAAATCCGGATCGGTTGTCCATGGAACCGCGAAGCTACAAGGCGGGCCACTGTTGTAACCAGATCCACCGTAGGTTAGAGGAGTACCATCCTTCCAAAGGGCGCGCATGTAGTTGTAAAAATGAATGGCATTGAATGGGTTACCTTGAATGGTGGAGTTGTTTCTGAAAATCATGAATTTCTCCATCCCGAGCCGCTCATTATCGATGACTCCATCGCCAAATCCAGTTCCATTGTATGTGAAAGTATCGTCGGTGTTGTTGGGGTCTGCCAATGGCCCTTTGAAGAAGTCAACTCCAATTGCTGGAGGATGCTCTCCATATGAACCACCTGCATAAGGCGCGTCAATGTCTGCAGCGTTGTAGGTGATCCCGAGGCCTTGCTTCACATCGCAACAAATAATATCATCATAAGGATTGCCCATATCTGCATCCACCCAATAGGCGAAATAAGATTGGTTTAATGAAATGGTAGAACGGTTGAATACGGTGTATTCGTAAAAGGTCATGTTGTTGATTTCGTCGTTTGTTGTGAACGCAAACGCCTGTGCTCGAACTTCCAAACCAATTGCAGGTGCGGAGGTTTCGGTGTGGATGTTCCCTTTATCGTTAAATACCCACCAGATGGTTTGATCACCGTAAAGAAATCCTTCGCAACCGCCACCGGTAGAGTTGTCTATCTTATACTTTGGATAATCGCCGTCATCTGCATTATAAAATCCATCACCATTCTTGTCAAAGAAAGGGGCAAGATAAGGGTCGCCTGCACGATTGCCCAGATATTCGTTGTTGCCCGGCCAGGTGGTGATGACTTCGGGTACGCCACTGTAATCGGGCACCTCTTCACCTGCTTTATATGCGATAAAGTCTACCACTTCTTTGCGCGAGACCTTCCAATGGCGATCGTATTTATCGCACATGGGTTTTGAAATGGCAGCAGTTGTATCCAAAGGCCCGGGCCAAAAGTCATTACCGGTTTGGCGGTAGGTTTGAGCCGCTACTTTAAGCTGACCCCCCGCATCAATTCCCCCAATCCAAAGGGAACTTGCAAACAATGAGTTTACGCCGGAACCTTTTGGTACCTCGTAGCGTGCAAGCCCCAATCCTTGATCCCACCACATATCGCCTCCGCCCAAAATGCGGGCGCGCACGTTGTTCACATCCAAATCTTTTTGACTGGTGGCTGGCAAACAAGCTTCCGCAGCTACCCGGTTGGTGGTCTGAGGAGAAAGACCGGAAATCGGAAGTGCCTGAGCGGTTTGGGTGATTCCCAACACAGACAAAAGGCCCAACAGGCTCACAGTTAGCGATTTGCGCTTCCCGTTATTTACCTTGGTTGTATTCATGGCTGATGATGTTATTTCGTTCGTTTCCATTCGTTATCCGATATTACCCGTTCTTAAAAGTCTAAGGTTACACCCAAACGAGTACGACGTGGCAAGCTGAAGTTGCGAGGATCCGCAACCTTTACGCCATACAAGTCCGCGTAAGAGGCAGGATTTACTTGAGAAGCAATCTCTGCCTGATAACGCAAAGCAGTCAAGTAGCCGTCGTCTGTTGCATTACCGGTAGCCTTATACACTTCCACCACGTTTTGGGTGTTTAAGAGGTTCAACACCTGAAGGTAAATGTTTAAGGTAGCTTGCTTACGGTTGTCAGAATTTTTGGCCCCAAAGTTGAGTTTAAAGGATTTCTCTACCCTCAAATCCATGCGGAAGTTATCGGGCATACGGCTTCCGTTTAGGCTGCCATCAATTTGGGCTAGGCCGGGTCCACCGCCTATGTCGCCTTCACGCAACACATTTTTATTCTTGGTAAAGGGCAAGCCCGATCCGTAACGAACGGTTAGGTTGGCACCTAGGTTAGCGAAAATTTGCTTTCCTTTTACAACAGGCCCATTATATCCACCACCAGAAGCAAAACGGTAGTCGATGTTCGCTACCAAGGTGTGGCGCTGATCAAAGTCCAATGGATTTGTAGTACGCAAGTTGGGTTGACCACTGTTCAACAAACTGGCAGCATCCGTAGAGGCAGATCCCGTTCCATCTGCAAACTGAAGGGTGTAGTTTACGTTCATAGATACGTTGCCCGTACGACGCAGATCGTAGCTCAAGGTAAAGCCCTTTACGGTTCCAAAGTCGATGTTACCGAAGGTTTGGTAAGTGATGGGATAAGCCTGGTTGAACCGTACTACCTGAATCATATCGCGGAATTCACGGTAGAAGGCAGAAAGGGTAATGGATGAGTTTGCCGTTTGTGCATCCGGACCGAGAACCTGCTGGAATCCAATCTCATAATCGATGGTACGCTCCGGCTTGAGGTTCGGGTTGTTGATGGTAGCCTGACCGCTGTTTTCAAGGAAGAAGTAGTCGGTTGGGTCAAGTCGCAAACGTGCAGGAGGACGCTGAGTCAAGATGTCGTAGTGCGCATAGAAGTTCGCCATATCCGAAATTGGAAAGGAGAATGAAACACGGGGCATTAGATTTACCTGTGGGGTGTAATCCACAAAGCTCTTGGATGGGTCAAATTGTGTACTGCGCACGTTGATGGATGGGTCGCGGAGGAACGGGGCTATTTTTCCACCGGCCAACTGAGCCAAGCGGTTTGGATCGGCCAATTCTCCCCCGTCTTTGTCGTACCAACGGTTGGTTTCGGGGTCACGGTAGCCAAGGATGCTTCCGTTGCCCGGATCTTTAAGGTTGTCTACATAAACTACGTAGTCGTTGCCGATGTTGCCCGGATGGGTAACGGCTTTACCTTTCATTTCGGTTACCTCTCCAGCCGTTTTGGTTTCGTAAAGGCTGTATGGGTCTTTTAGCACTTTCTGGTTCGCATCAAAACGATCCACACGCAAACCGATGTTGAACATCAAATCACGGAATTCAAATTTGTCCTGAATGTAGCCGGCCATGTAGATAGGACGGAAAGCACCAATCTTGCGATCGAACTCGTTGGTGGCAGTATTCTTTTGGAAGAAGTCGTTAAACTCAACTCTTCCTGTGTTGCGCTCACCGGTGCGCGGATCAAAGCCGTAATATGAAACGTAGGATGGGCTGCTGTTGTTTAACAGGTTGTCGGCACTAAACATATCCAAGGTTAGAGCTCCTTTATCCACATCATCGATGTTCACCCACTGTTTCTTGTCTACATTGTATTTTTCGCGGAAGTTACGTGCAAACCCACTGTAAAGGCTGTCGTTAGAAAGTCGGTTGTAGCGGATGGTATCTTGAAAATAACCATTGGCATCGCGAACCACGATGGGGTTGCTCAGATCAAGTTCAGTAAGGTGGTTGTTCACCAACTGGCGAGCCAAGGTCCACAATCCAATGGGGTTCACACTCCAAAATGCTTCGCTTCGTTGCTCGTATTCAAAACCCACCTGAATTTGGTGACGCTTGATGTCTGCATTGAAACTGGTGGTGAATCGGGTTTGACTATTGTCTTGTTTGCTGTAGCCGTTGTACTGACGACCGGTGTTGTACCAAAGGTTGTAGATGTTTTGTGGTCGATCGCCGTTAGCCAAACCGCCATTAAACTGGATGTTGACGATGTTGTCGTACAAGCCTAGCGGGGCGCGATCTGAGAAGAAGCGATAAATCTGCTGGGTATAAGCTGCCGCGTAGGGGTTCGTTAGGGTATCAGGGGTAAATAATACGTTGCGGGCCTCATTTAAACTGGTTAGAATGGCACCTTGTAGTCCGGTGACCTTGTCGATTCCTCCACCAAAGTTTTTGTTTGTGTAAGCAGATCCCAAAATGCTGTTGAAATTCCCCACATATCCATAATTGAATAGGTTGTCGCGGTGAGTATCATCTTGGGTCAAGTTTTGAATGCGGGTATAGGAACCCATAATTTGCAAATACGCATTCTTGATATTAGAAGCGTTTTTGTCGTCCTTGCTTTGAGTCCCAAATTTTTGGGTCAAACGACCATAAACCCTCCAGGTATTGTTGATTTTTTCGGGGTTGTTGGAAGGGTTGAAAAGTGCATATTCCCGAACATAGTCGTGGCGGCGATTGTAATCGATTGAACCACCAACGGTGATGTTCATGGACTCTGTTGGTTTGAAATCCAGCTTCCCGTTGAAACGAATGATGTTGCTGCGAACGTTTTGACGGTAGGCTATTGGCTCTAAATCATTCTTGGTTACGAATTCTGAATTTCGGAAGGTTCCGCCGAATGGGGACAACCTAAGGGGGTTGCGTTCCAAATTCCGAAGAACGTCGTCTTTTACCTTCCAATTGCCCAAAGCGCTTGGGTTGTCGTCCTTCTCGGTAGAAAATTCACCTGAAGCAATGAAACCCAAAATCGCCTGACGAGGGCTTCCATCATCGGATTGCTTTTTGAATGCAATCGGTCCACCGATGCTGTAGCCTAGGAAGTTGTATCCGAATCTGTCAAAAGGCTGAGAAGAGATGCCTTCGATGCCACCGAAATAAGAGTTTTGAGGACCACGGGTGGTGATGTTTACAACACCGGATGTGGCATCTCCAAATTCTGCCGGAACGAATCCGGTGAGAACGCTAATCTGTTCAACGGCTTGCTGAGGTACTCCAGCAGAACCCACAACGCGCACACCGTCTATGAACACTTTTGTTGAGGATTCACCGGTAGAGTTGCCCTCTCGGTCTTGGTCGGAACGTCCACCCCTTACGTTAACAGAGGAGTTTTCGTCTTTTTGGAAGACCCCTGCAGCCTGAGAAACAACCGCATTTGTGTTCTTGGTAGCCATGGCCTGGTATTCGGCCCGGGTTACTTGGGTTCCGGTTTTCCCTTTCTCAATGAGTGGCTCAACGTATTCCTTGATTTCCACCTGAGTGATTACCGTTACAGAGGCAGCCATCTTCATGTCGAGATAGGTTGTCTTGCCCTCATTAACCGTTACTTTGTTGATTTGGATGGGAGCATACCCAAGAATCTGGGCTTTCACATCATACGAACCGGGGTTCAGGGGTTTAAGGGTTAATTCCCCGTTGATGTCGGTTTGACCCGCAGCAACCTGAACGTTTTTCACTAAGACAACCACGCTGGCGAAGGGAACGGTCTCGCCGGTTTTGTCATCCAACACAGTAGCCTTAATGGCACCCGTTTGCGCGAAAGCCCCATAAACCGTAACCGCCAAGAAGGTGAGGGTCAGGTAGAGTTTCTTATACATAGAGCAGGGTTTGGTTAAGTTTTGTTAATCCTCGAAGGGGGGTAAAGTTAACGACAAAAAATCCGGAGGGCCAAACAAGCTCCGGCAAAAGGTTTGATTTTTTAGACGGAACCGCGTTTCAGGGCGGCTGATGCCCATTTTTGGGTTGCCGTAGATCAAGGGAAGTGGAACAAAAGTCATCTGTAAACAGGTGCAAAAGGCGGATTTTATTTTTGCCATTTTTTTCAAACGTTCCACAATTTTAAGCACAGCATTTGAGTTTGTTTCCGGCTTTTGTTTCAACGGCGCAATTGCTGCCTCATTTGGTGGCAATTTTCTCATGATTGGCGCAGAATGTCCAAACGCAATCCATGGGAATCCACTTTCATTCGGGCTTTTATGCCGAATGGAAGGGGTAAGTTGGGATTGACGTGTCCGGCCGGAAACCCACTGAAAACCGGAATGTTGGCATGGGGAATGTGTTCCATTAGTATGTCCAGAGCCTCTGA
>JBEIVB010000236.1:0-1647 GCA_040374085.1 Flavobacteriales bacterium
AGGAAGTAGCCTTCGGGTTTCATAAGCTGGAAGTCGCCCACAGTAAGCTGGCTGCGGTCGTCGTTGAGGCGTATGTACACGCGGTCGAATTCCTGCAGTTGCTGGGTGTTGCCGTCGGGCTGAACGGGTATGTTGTTGTCGGAGATGGCGGCCGTGATGCCGATGCGGTCCGAAAGGCGTCCGTTGAGTTGCAGGTTGAGGGTGCTGTTTACCACCACATCCTGGTTGTTGCCAAAGGTGATGCCTCGGGCTATGCTTCCGCTTTTCTCCAAGCCATCGGTACGAAAGGTTTCGGGGGCACGCTCTTCAAGGGTAAAGGTAAAAGGGTTTCGGGTGAGGCCCTCGCTGGTTTCGAGTTTAGAGCCGTCGCGGTGGTAGCGCATGCGCCCCAAATCCAAGGGGAATACACGGTAACGCAGGCGCAGGGGTTCGCCTTGCTGAAGGCCCTTTCCGGGCAGCCGAACCAAGCGGCCCTTTCCCCAGATCAAAACAAAGGAACTATCGGGAACACGGGTGCTGCCTCGCCAAACCTCAACAGAACCGGGAATCAGGCTGAGGGTGTCCACCAAGAGGGTGTCTGCATTCCACCTGCCCGTACCCACACGCAGCCAACGCTCCTGTGCTTGGCCCGTGATGGCCAGCAGCATGCAAAAAAATACGAGTCGACGTTTCACCAAAAAACGAAAGTACACCTTCCAACGGTGCAACTAACGCAGGAAGCGGTTGTATGTTGTGAAAGAAAGGGTTGCACTGCCGTATCTTTGGTGCATGATCAAAAACCTGCGCATCCCCAACGAGGAGATTAAGCCTCTGGTAAACAACCTCGATTCCTGCCTCTGCACCGACCGCATCACGGTAGACGGACAACCCATTGGGTTTATGTACCGCGAGATTCCCGACGACGGCGAAGACAGCGGGTGGCGCTTCCTCTCGGGCACCGAAACGCAGTCCTACATCGACGATCCTACGAACTCAGGCATGTATGAGGTGAACACCATCGCCAACTACGACCCGGCCATCATCCCATACCTCGATGCCCCGTTTGGTGCTGAGTTTGAGCGGGTTGCCGGAACAGACGAGTTTCGGCCCATTTAACAAGAAATCCAAGGCTTCAAAGATGGTTGGGAAAGCCAGTTCTCTTATCGAACAGGCTCCAACATCAACCGATGTTTTTGCCATCCGTCCGGGGTGTTTACCATCACCAAATAAAGACCTGAGGGCAAAGAGGTGAGGTCCAGCACAGGGCCGTTTCCTTGCCAACAAAGTGCCCCCACAGCGTTGTAAACGTGCACCGCATCACGGCTGTTTGTACCACTTATGAATACAGTTCCGGTAGATGGGTTGGGCAGTATTTTTATTGATTTATCATTATTCAGTTCCAGGCCGGTTAGCGCCACCACAAACGGGGCCGAAAGCGCCGAGCAGCCGTTGTTGCTTACCTGGGCATAGAAGGTGCCAAAACCGGGTGGGGTAAAGCAAGCAGAAGAGTCCATGGGCTGCATCTGACCGTTGAGCCACTGCAGATTGGGCGAGCCGTTGCTGCACAGCTGCTGCCCCTGCACGGTAATCACCGGCACCGTCAATGGCGTGCCCTGCGTAAGCGAATAAGCCGTGCTGGTGGAGCTTCCGCAGGCATTGGTAACCAAC
>JBEIVB010000136.1:0-5438 GCA_040374085.1 Flavobacteriales bacterium
AGAGGAACTACAGGCACTGCAGCGCCAAATTGTTCAGCCGCTTCAAAGCAGCGGCGCACCGTTTCGGTGCTTACCAGGGGCCGCACCCCATCGTGCACGGCAACAAAGCCCTCTGTTGAAGGTATGGCCGCCAAACCCTGCTTAACGGATTGAAAGCGAGTGCTTCCTCCAGAAACAACAAGATGCGGATGATGAAATTCGTAGGCATTGCACAAGGCTTTCCAAGTGCTGTGATGGTTTTCGGGCAATACCACCACCAAATTGATGTGGGCATCGAACAAAAGCAGGCGCTCCAAGGCGTGCAACAAAACCGGTTTGTTCGCCAGTTGAAGAAACTGTTTGGGTGTTTCAGTCCCCATCCGGGTTCCCGAACCACCTGCTACCACCAACGCCCAGTTGGAGGAGGTCATTACAAAATGAGCATGGCGTCGCCGTAAGACAAGAAGCGATACCGTTCTTTTATTGCCTCGCGGTAGGCCTCCATAACAAATTCATATCCCCCAAATGCTGCCACCATCATCAATAGGGTGGACTCCGGCATGTGGAAGTTGGTTACCATGCTGTTGGCAATGCTGAATTCGTATGGAGGGAAGATGAATTTGTTGGTCCAACCTTCAAATGGCTTAAGGGTGCTCATGGTGGAGACGGAGGATTCCAACGCCCGCATGGAGGTTGTACCCACTGCACATATTTTGCGTTTCTGCTCTTTGGTGGCATTCACTTCCCGCGCCGTTTTTTCGGGTATCCAGAGCTGTTCCGAATCCATCTTGTGCTTGGTCAAATCCTCCACCTCAACCGGGCGAAAGGTCCCCAATCCAACGTGCAAGGTGATGCTCGAAAAGTTGATGCCTTTGAGTTCGAGACGCTTTACCAACTCACGGCTGAAATGCAATCCTGCTGTAGGAGCAGCTACGGCACCTTCGTGTTCGGCAAAAATGGTTTGGAAGCGGTCTTCGTCTTCAGGGGTAACTTTCCGCTTGATGTATTTCGGCAGTGGAGTTTGTCCTAAAGATTGAACGGTAGCCTTAAAATCTTCGTAAGGCCCGTCGAATAAAAAACGCAAGGTACGTCCACGGCTGGTGGTGTTGTCTATGACTTCTGCAACTAAGCTGTCGTCGTCGCCAAAGTAGAGTTTGTTGCCGATGCGGATTTTTCTTGCAGGATCTACCAAAACGTCCCACAAACGGCTTTCGCGGTTCAGCTCCCGCAAGAGAAATACTTCGATTTTTGCTCCGGTTTTTTCCTTGTTGCCATACAAACGAGCAGGAAACACCTTGGTATCGTTGATCACCATGCGATCGCCGTCCTCAAAGTAGTCCAAGATGTCCTTAAACTCCCGATGTTCGATTTTTCCGGTTTTGCGGTGCAATACCATCAATCGTGACTCGTCGCGGTAACGCGCCGGATGTTCTGCAATAAGTTCCTTGGGAAGGTTAAATGTAAACTGGCTAAGTTTCATGAGATTGGACGGGAGTTGTTACGGCAACAGGTACCTTAAAAAAACGGAGGGCGAAGATACACTCAATTTAGCCGTTTTCTCCGGTTCGCCCATAATTTTCTTGATGCTGAACGCTGTTCCTTGAGATTCGGTTGGTTTTGAACCGGCGAGAAACTTCCAGCCGAGGGCTTTCCACTCTTGGAGTGCAATCGGACCAACTCAATTCCAGAGATCGGGTACGGAGAGTTATATACCCGTCATTTCCGAGGGACTTTAATTACCAGCCCATCGGACATTTCATGAAGGGTAAGATTATCGGCTCCGGTTGGCTTCAATTAAAGGGGAGCACAGCCCTTTGGATTCGAAATGGAGCACGGTCTTTTCTCCGCTAAGGGGAAGTATTCGAGCACACAATAGGTGAGCCATCAAAGGGCATGTATAAGGTCGTGTTTTGTCTCATGAGCAGCACCTTAAAATTGCCTTTTAAGGGGGGCTCTAGTCAAGAGAATTTATCCTTGATTGCCTACTGCACTTCGAGGGTTTTCGTAGTTTTGACCAAACCTTTATTTTTCTTGCTTTGAACGTTTCTACCATCTTTTTTCGCTTTTGCATTCTACTGTCTCTGGCTTTGGTGATTCATTCTTGCCAGAAGAGGGCGTCCAGCGATTGGAGCCCCGATTTGGCCGTTCCCATGGTGAAAGGCCGATTCAGTCTAGCCAACATTTTGGTTAAGTCCAGTGCAGGGGGAAATTTCCTAACCGGTTCAGACGGGTTGATTACGTTGTATTACCGTAGAACCCTTGCCGATCTTGTTGCAGAGAGTCAATTTCCGGTGGGAAGTCAGGGCTTTTCAAAATCATACGGTCTGGATGCCGCTTCTGTTGCAGCATTCAACTCCCTGAGCACAGGATTGGTTTTTAACATGCCCAGCATCAACCAAATTATGAATCTGAATCTGCCCAGCGGCATTGAGTTGGATTCTTTGATTTTAAAAGGGGGAACGCTTAGGGTGAACATCTCTTCCGGATTTCAACACCCAACACTTGTTACCGTAAGCCTGCCCGGTTCGGTTCAGGGCGGTGCGGCAATTTCCACCAACCTTCAACTGTCGATGCCGGGTACAGGTCCAACCCAGGGCACCAGTGTGTTAGACTTAAACGGTGCTCGTTTGAACACCCGCGCCGGAGGACAGCCCAACCGTCTTGCCGTTCGCCTCCAGGTGCAGTTCACGAAAACCATGAACCCAGTTTCGGTTAGCGATTCATTGTTGGTATCATTTGAAATACAGCAGCCTCGATTTTCCAAACTCATTGGGTTTATGGGCAACGGTGATTTTCCATTGCCTCAAGATACCCTCGAAATACCGGTTCTATCTCAGGCTTTGGGAGGGAACTTCCTGCTGAGCAACCCCAAGTTGGAGTTTTTATATCGAAATGGTTTTGGATTGCCCGTTTCAGCCCAATTCCTTAGCAGCCAGGCTTATTATGCATCTCCCGGTACTCCCTCCGCATCGCTCACGGGAAGTTGGAGTGCACCCTTCAGCATAGCGGCTGCTTTGGCGGGCATTCCGGTTAACGGTGGATTTGATATCTCGAATGCCAACAGCAACATCGTGAATTTGATTCAGCAGGTTCCCAGAGGGTTTGTTTTCAATTTGAAAGCAACGCCTAATCCCGGAGTCACAACCGGTCAAAACACCATTTTGGACACCGCGCGATTCAAGCTCGATATGGGCATTCGCCTTCCTCTACAAGGGCGATTGGAGCAGTTCAGCTTCTTAGATACAGTGCCACTAACCATCATCAACCTGAGCCGTATTGAACGCATCACCTTTCGCACTACCATTGCCAATGCGCTTCCGGTAGGATGTAAGTTCCAGGCATATTTTATGAATGCTCAGTACCAAGTGCTTGATTCTTTGAATCAGAACGATACTTCTTATGTGGTTGCCCCGCCTGAGGTAAATTCTGCGGGTATTGTTGTTGGAGCACCTGCTGAAAAAACCACCGATTTCGAAATAGAGGCCGGCAGCATCGCCCGATTGAATGGGGTTAAATATCTATTGCTGGTAGCTACTGCCACAACGTCCGGAGCCCCTTCCACAAACGTATCCTTTTTCAATTATAATTATATGGATGTTCGTTTGGGCATTCGCACAAAGCTGAAAGTTAAGATATGAAGGCATTTAGACTGACCCTTTTTCTGATTTTAATGGGCCTTTTTTCTCAGGCTCAGGATCAATTTATGTTATACAATTTTGTTGGGTTGCCTCAAGCTACCGAGGTAAATCTCAGCGCCATGCCCAATGATCGTTTGCACATCGGACTTCCTGTTTTGTCAACATTCCGCGGATCTATTTACAATTCAGGCTTCACCTACAACCAGCTTTTTGTGCGCGGTGCAGACGATAGCGTTAGGTTTAATTTGGGAAGCGCGGCAAATGCCATGCAGGACAAAAATCAGTTGCTCCTCAATATGAATACCGATTGGTTTTCCTTCGGCCTTCGAACCAAGAAAAGTTACATATACGCTTCCATTTCTGAGCATGTTACCGGGCAACTTGCCTATCCCAAAGGCCTTGCATCGCTTGTTTGGAACGGCAATGCAATGAATATGGGTGCACCCCAAGAATTGGGTTTGCAGCTCAACGCTACGCATTATCGTTCCATGAATCTGTATTACGCAAGACAGATAACTCCCGATTTAACCATTGGTGTTCGGGTGCGCAGGCTCTATGGTATGGAAAACATCTCCATGGGCGAAGGCTCCGTAACTCTTAACACCGATCCCCAAACGTTTGATTTAAGGGCCTCTTCCAATATTGATTTACAAGCCAGTGGCTTGGATAAGGTGGATGTTTCTCGATCCAATTTGATGAACTACTTGTTTAGGAAGGGAAACAACGGTTGGGGATTGGATTTTGGCGCAAGTTACCGTCTCAAAGAGCGCTGGTTGTTTTCTGCTTCACTGGTTGATCTTGGCTACATTCGATGGACCGACCAAACCCATCGCTTCGCAAGCCGAAATCCTTCTGCATCCTATACATTTTCTGGACTGCCGTTGAGTCAGGTTATTGGTGATTCAACCACCATCAACAATTCATTCAATGCTACCCTTGATTCTCTGAAACAATCTTTTGGGCTGGCGGAATCACGTGGGAATTACCGAACTACGCTTTCTCCTCAGATCTTTTTGTCTACCAGGTATCTGTTCAGTCAGTTTCATTACCTGAGTTTAACCTTGCACGGAAGAAACGACCATGGAATTACAACCGGCGCCATCGGCTTGGGTTACAACGTGCCCGTTACGTCCTCTTTGGATGTTGGCGTAAACTACAGCGTTAGCAACAGGAGTTATAATAATATAGGAGTGGGCCTAGTTTCTCGGGGCGCAAACAATACCTTCTACATTATGACCGACAATCTTATTGGGGCCATTCGTTATGGAAATACAAAGACCCTCAATTTTCGCATAGGCTTCAACATTTATGGGGGAAAAGTATTCATCAACGATGACCGCGATGATGACTTAATTCCAGATAAAGAAGATCGATGTCCGGGCATTGCCGGTCCAGCCGAATTGGGCGGCTGTCCGGATCGAGATGGGGATAAGATTATTGATATTGAGGACGATTGTCCGGATGAGCCGGGTTCAAAGGGGCTAAACGGCTGTCCGGATCGCGATGGGGATGGCATCATGGACAAATACGATGGCTGTCCGGATGTGGTGGGAGAGGTCGCATTTAAAGGCTGTCCGGACCGTGAT
This sequence comes from Flavobacteriales bacterium, assembly GCA_040374085.1. Taxonomy (GTDB): domain Bacteria; phylum Bacteroidota; class Bacteroidia; order UBA4408; family UBA4408; genus JBEIVB01. The sequence goes on from JBEIVB010000136.1 coordinate 5,204, forward strand.
CACGATGGCATTCCCGATTCTGAAGACCGCTGTCCCATTGATGCGGGTACGGAGCAGTTGAAAGGCTGTCCGGATAAGGACAAAGATGGGATAGGGGATAGCGATGATGCCTGTCCGGATCAACCGGGACCTTCGGACAACCGGGGTTGTCCAACCGATCGGGACAACGATGGAGTTGCGGATGTGGATGATCATTGTCCGGATCAACCCGGAGATGTGGAGCGCAAAGGATGCC
>JBEIVB010000245.1:0-1309 GCA_040374085.1 Flavobacteriales bacterium
AAGCGCCATATTATTAAAACAATGGGTTGTGTGGGGTTGCTCTTGGCAACCCTGCACAGCCCTTTTTTAAAGGCGCAGCAGAATTTTGTGAACAATGGCAGCTTAGAAGTTCGTTGCAATCCTTTCCCGAACTACAACCTTTACGATGACCGTTGGTGGACATGTGATAGTTCCTGGATGCTGACCGGATACCAACCTTACAGCAGCCTTTTTCCCTCCTCCTACTATTTTTCAAGTGTTATGGATAGTGCTGGGAATTTCATTTCTTACCGCGCACCCTTAAATCAAAACGGATACCGAAAGCCTCACTCAGGAGATGGGTATATTGGTATTATGTTATACTGGGATTTGGCGAATAATATGAACCAGAATCTTACCAAAAACAACAGGGCAATTCTCCAACAAACCCTCTCCACCCCCTTGCGTGCCGGGCAGCGCTACCTCATGGAGTTTTTTACGGTGTTGGCCGATTCTTCTCAGTACAGTTGCAACCGCTTGGGTATGGGGGTGCAAAAGGATTCGATACCCTGGTTCGAATTCAACTACAACGACACCCTGTGGGTAAACGGCTACCCCCAAACCCCGGTAGTAACCAGCAACTGGGACTGCCCCTTAAACCGCCTAACCCAATCGGATATTTGTTGGGACAGCACGCGGCAAATTCCGGTTAGCCCCAATTGGAACCGGGTAAGCGGAGTGAAGTTGGCCGAAGGGGGCGAGCGTTTTTTTTACATGCAGAACTATTGGGAAGATTCCCAAACCGTTCGAACCATTAACAACCCCAATACCACAAATACTGCCAATCAAATTAGATTTAGGTCCTATGCTTTCGTTGACGACGTAGGCATCTACGCCTTGCACGGCGGGCGTAAGCGCAGCTTGTGGTTGTGTCCGGGCGATACGGTAATGGGCCGGCCCTGGGGCCAAGTGTATTGTTGGGAGAGCGAAGACAGCACGGCCCTGTATCGCCCAACGAAAGAGGGTACTTACTGGGTGCGTTCCTTTTCCGATACCCTGCTGTACGTCGATACGGTAGAGGTTCACCTTTACCCCACCCCCCGGTTGTTTGGGCAGAACAGCCTAACGGTAACACCCGGCCAAGAGGTTCGGCTTACCCTTCCCGATGGCCTTCAGCAGGTGCGTTGGCAGGATGGCTCCAGCGGCAGGCAAATAGCCTTGCGCGGTTTTGAGGGCTGGTTTCGGGTAGATGCCTTAACGTCTGATGGCTGTGCTGTTACCGATTCGGTGTGGGTAGGGGCTCCTTACCCCCAGCGTTGTCCGGTGCCCAACCTGTTTCGCCTGGGCAGAG
>JBEIVB010000175.1:0-3684 GCA_040374085.1 Flavobacteriales bacterium
GTCCGCTTTTGTATAAACGATCGTCACTATAATCCAAGTTTCGAAAAGCGGCAATGGTGGTGGGTATTTCCTCTCGCCTATATTGAGCTACAACAGATACATTGCTCACAAGTTTTTTAATCGGCAGAAACCATTTTACATAACTTCCTTCCGGGAGGTTGCGTAAATAAATCTCTTCCTCTCTCTTTATGCGATTCATTTCTTCTTTTATAAGTTTCCCGGGTATATTGTGAAGAGAAAATAATGTGTCTGTTTGATATAATTTATCGAGATATGCCCATGCACTTAGTGCCTGTTCTCTTAGCGGCTGTTGCTGTGCATAGGTTTCGAAACTGAGGTTTTGATTGCCTTTGTGTATTCTAAAGCTCTCCACAGATATCAATTCTTGGCTTTCCAGTTCAATATCTTCCCCACTCAAAATAACAAAAATGGGTTTGGAGGCAAGTCCAATCAAACAACCAATACCGTAATCAGCCTTGGAATAGGGGTAGAGAAAACTCACCGTTTTCATTGCACGTTGCAGTAGAAATGGGGTAGGTCTTGAGGCCGCTGAATCCCTCTAGTTTGATGACCTGAGAGGAATTTAGATTCCATTTCCCCGAAATGGTTTGAGAATATCCCTGATTTGATTGTATGAGGAAACAAACACAGGGAATGAGCCATTGCCTTTTTAGCATGGAAATTAAACTTGTTGTAGGGTTGAAAAAGTCACGATGAACAGCCATAAAATTCAATGTACATGGGCTAACCCGAAAACAATCCAACCCAAAAAAGAACTGCCGATGATGTCATATTTTATTATATAAATATGTAGTGCAACGCATGATTCTCACAACATACCAAGACCTAACGTATAAAAAATGCACTGCCACCCTAACGGATTGGCAGTGCATTTTGTCCCTAATTTCATTAGCCAAATTGTACTAAAGCAATAAAATTACCGAGTTAAGGTATTTGGTGGATAAGGAGTCTGACAAAAACACAAAAGTTAATCCTTAATACACCTTACCGAATATCCATTGGCTCGGTAATCGCCCTGTACACCTGCGCCAAAGGAACTGAGATTGAAGTTATTGGATAATCCAGGATTCCCTATTGTACTTGTCCAGTACCATCCTCCCGTTATTTGAGATGTGGAAGCGCTGCTGTAATCGCGACCTCCCGCTGCAGTAAGTTTCAGTGGGGAGGCACCTCCACCCGAAATGTTTGGACTGCTCCATGTTGATACCTCGGCATTAAACTCGGTGGAAGTAGGAAGGCGATAACCGGTTGGACATGGATTGTTGATGCCATTTAGTCCCTGCCAAAGATTAGCATTCAGGGTTTGTCTCCAATCGTAGGGCTGAGTAGAAGTTACAATAAAACTGCTGTTTGCGGGCTGATCGGTGCTGCTTAAGGTACCGGTCACGCTTGAATTCCGACACTGATGCCCATCTGATCTCCGACCCCATTGGTACAAATCGCCATAAGCATTGATGTCATTAAAATTTACAGCAGCCTGACTCGCACCCAAATTCCTGTCCATCCAAACTTTTCCTGTTGTGGGGTTGGTTACGTCCACAATTGCTGTTGGCCCGTTGCAAAAAACCGATCCGGTAGGATAAGCATTAGCCAGGGTTACCACATTTGCATTTACAGTACAAGTTTGCCCTCCAATATTCAAAGCAAAACCGGCGGTTCCGGTGCCACTCGGTGTTCCAGAAACGGTGTAGGTTAAGGTTCCATTGCCGTTTGCAAAAGCACCTGATGCTAAGGTGGCGGTTAAACCCGTTACACCCGTTGAAGAAACCGTTTGTCCGTTGTGCGGACCTCCATTTCCACCGCTGAACGGTACGGTGAAACTCACACCACTGGCCGCATTTCCTGACACCAAAATGCCTGCAAACGTTGCAGAGCCACAATTAAGCGATGAAAGCGCGCCCGGGCATTGACCGCCAACAGTCCAGGTAAGGGCATTGTTGCATATCGTTAACGTTTGCCCGTTGTTGCCCGGATTTGGCGTTACCCAAGCCGTTCCATTCCAATACATGATCTGATTGTTTGCGGTACCGTTGCTGTATCCGTTTCCTACCGGCCCCTGCGGACCAACCAGAGAAACTCCTGTGCCCGGCCATTGGCTCCCAGACTTTGGGCCAAACAACGTATTGGTTGTAGTATTGATGTAAAAGTCACCGTTGCTACCAACGCCTGCAGTTGGGTTGCTGCTGCCGTTCAACAACGTTTTACCGTCTGCCCCGTTCGTGCCGTTTGCACCGGCAGGACCTTGAGCACCAGCAGCACCCGTTGCACCTTGGGCGCCTGTTAATCCAACAGGGCCTTGGGGGCCCGTTGCCCCCGTTTGTCCAATGGGACCTTGAGCACCGGCAGGACCTGTAGCACCTGTTGGCCCTTGTGGGCCTTGGGGGCCCGCAGGACCGGTTAATCCTGTTGGGCCTTGGGGACCCGTAGCACCTACCGCTCCTGCAGGACCGGTTTGTCCTTGTGGACCCGCAGAACCTTGTGGACCCGTTGCTCCGGTTGGTCCTTGTGGACCTTGTATGTTGCCTACATTCGACCAGCTCGACGTGTTGGTGCTCCACACATAAAGATCCCCGTTTACCAAATAGCTATCGCCTGCTGAGCCGGTGGCCGGCAACTGGCCTACACTGGAAAAACTCCCTAAGATCGTAACCCCTGTGCCCTGAGCGCCCTGTGGACCAACAGGACCCTGCGGACCCGCAGGACCTTGTGGACCCGTTGCTCCGGAAGGACCTTGTGGACCTGTTGCTCCAACAGGACCTTGGGGACCCGGGGCACCATCGTTTCCGGCTGGACCCTGAGGGCCTTGAGGACCAACAGCACCCGGAGCACCATCGGCGCCCGCAGGGCCCTGTGGGCCCGGTGTGCTGCTGCCGCTGTTTGCTGCATACAAGGCATACGGTACGCTCAGCAACTGGCTGGTACCTGCAATGGAGTAGTTTGTACCACCTGCAGGATCCGTTTCTGTTTTGATGAAATACGAACCAACGGCCCAGTTGATGGCGGAAAACGTACCCGATTCAACCGTCCCTGAGCCAATTTCTATGCTCGCCAAACCATTGTCGTTGGTGGTGGTATTATGCGTTTCTACATATACGGCATTACCATTGGCACTGCCCTGCAAAATGCTGATGCGCATACCCACGCTTTGGTTGGCAACCAATGCATTGCTGCTGTTGCGGATCACAGCCTGATAGGACATTTTTTGCGGGGCCTGGGCCATGCTTGCCGTTGCAATGAAAAGTGCCAGAGCAGTTAATTTTAAAGTATTAATCATCATTTTTTGGGGTTGAATAGAAAAGTCAAACCTATATATTATTTCTAAATAAAGGAAAATTTGCTCTAATGATTCACGCGGGCAATGAGGAATCTTGATATGGGAAATACAAGCGCGACGATGCCTTTTTAAAGCAGTTTGGCGCTCCGGGATGCCGGGTAGAGCCGGTCGCAAGCCTAGATTGGGGAAAGCAAGGCAGTGCCTCGGCTTTGAGATTCGGCGTGGCGGGGAAAGCGAAGTACAACTTCGCTTTTACAAGAAGAGGGTTGAATGGAAAGGTGGTTGAATGGAGTAGTCCTTATAACTAAACAAAGGCTGTAAGCCCGAAGTTGTACTTCGGGCTTCAGAATGCTGAGTGGAGCCGGTCACACACTTGATTTGGGGTGGCA
>JBEIVB010000087.1:0-10387 GCA_040374085.1 Flavobacteriales bacterium
CCATGGCTTGCTTCAAAAGAAGGAGAAGAAATAAATTATGACTTGGCTTTTTATAGCGATGCTCCATTTTCTGTAAGAAATTATGGAGATGAAATTGAAGCACAATGAAATTTGAGGAATTAACTGAATTTAAAAAGGATGTAAAGGACCTTTTAAAAAAATACAGAACGCTACATGACGATTTAGACGTGGTTAAACGAGTGTTAGAAGTCACACCCGATGAACGACCGCCGTTTAGTTTTCATATAGACAATTTGGGTATAGAAACGTGTATAATCAAGGTTAAAAAAATGGCTTGCAAGGCGTTAAAAGGAAGAGGGGTAAATTCAGGATTGAGATTAATTTATGCTTACTTTCCTAACGAACAAAAAATTACATTCATTGAATTGTATCATAAAAACGAAAAGGAAAATGAAGACAAGAAAAGAATAACGGATAATTTCAAATAGATAAACCATTACAATAGGTAATGTTCAATAAGTTGTGCCTGCCGAAGATGGCTGGGGCTTAAAAAGGGCAAGGAAACAGTAAGTTGACTGCAAAAACAAATTGAAGACCTTCACGCAACACCCTCAAAATCAACACAAAAAAAGAACATCTCCCATCAGTCGAGCCAAGCGGTACAAAACAGAGGCTTGCATGAAGATGGGCTAAAACCGCCATCCGATACCAAGCATTGGTTGCTCACCTTCACATGTTTGATCATGCTACAAGAAAAAAAATCCCCGCCGAAGCGGGGATTTCATTCTTTTGGTTAATGGTCTTCCTCGTCGGAAGTTAGGGGCACGGTTTGCGGAACAAAGTCGTTTTCTTTTCCGGGCTTGCTGTAATCGTATGGCCAGCGGTGCACCACCGGAAGGGCTCCGGGCCAGTTGCCGTGCAGGTGCTCTACCGGTGTGGTCCACTCCAAGGTGTTGGCATTCCAAGGATTTTGTGTTGCCTTACGGCCGCGGAACATACTGTAGAAGAAGTTAAACAAGAACACCACCTGGGCTATGGCCGAGAATATGGCAAATCCGGTAACCACCAAGTTTATGTCTTGAAGGTTGCTGAACATCTCAAAGTTCTCGTAGGAATAGTAACGACGGGGTGCTCCGGCCATACCAATGAAGTGCATGGGGAAGAACACACCAAATACCCCAATGAAGGTAGACCAGAAGTGTACGTAACCCAGCTTGTTGTTCATCATGCGACCAAACAATTTTGGGAACCAGTGATACACCCCGCAGAACATTCCGAATATGGCCGAAGCGCCCATAACGATATGGAAGTGGGCCACCACAAAGTAGGTGTCGTGCACGTTGATGTCTAGGGCAGAGTCGGCCAAGATGATGCCGGTTACACCACCGGTAACGAAGGTAGAAACCAAGCCAATGGCAAACAGCATGGCCGGAGAATAGCTGATGTTGCCTTTCCACAAGGTGGTGATGTAGTTAAAAGCTTTAACCGCAGAGGGGATGGCAATAAGCAAGGTGGTGAACACAAACACCGAACCCAGGAATGGATTCATGCCGGTAATGAACATGTGGTGACCCCATACAATGAAGGAAAGGAAACCAATGGCCAAAATAGAGGCAATCATGGCACGATATCCGAAGATGGGCTTGCGGCTCATGGTGGCAATTACTTCAGAGGTAATGCCCAAAGCAGGAAGCAGTACGATGTACACCTCCGGGTGACCCAAGAACCAGAACAAGTGCTGATACAAGATGGGACTACCACCGGTTTGCTCCAAGGCCTGTCCGCTGATGAAGATGTCGGAAAGGTAGAAGCTGGTGCCAAAGCTGCGATCGAAAATAAGGAGCAACACCGCTCCGAAAAGAACCGGGAAAGAGAGTACACCCAGAATGGCGGTTACCAAAAACGCCCAAATGGTAAGCGGCATGCGCGTCATGGTCATGCCCTTGGTGCGAAGATTAATAACGGTAACGATGTAATTCAAAGAACCCAGCAAAGAGCCCACAATGAAGAGGGCCATAGAAACCAACCACAAAGTCATACCCAAGCCGGAGCCGGGAATGGCGTCGGGCAGGGCAGAAAGCGGAGGATAAACCGTCCAGCCGGATGAAGCAGGGCCCGTTTCTACAAACATGCTGTAGAACATAATAATGCTGGAGGTAAAGAAAAACCAGAAAGAAAGCATGTTCAGGAAGCCCGAAGCCATATCGCGCGCACCGAGCTGAAGCGGTATGAGTAGGTTGGAAAAAGTTCCGCTCAAACCACCGGTCAACACAAAGAACACCATGATGGTGCCGTGGATGGTTACCAGAGCCAGATACATGTTGGAGTCGAGGACGCCGTTGGGCGCCCATTTGCCCAGGAAGGTTTCCAGAATGGGGAAGCTCTTGCCCGGCCAAGCCAACTGAAGGCGGAAGAAGATGGACAACATCATCGCCAAAACTCCCATGAACACCGCAGTCAACAAGAACTGCTTGGCAATCATTTTATGGTCGGTACTGAAAATGTACTTAGACCAAAACGATTGCTCGTGTGCATGATGGTCATCGTGGTGATGATCCGCGTGACCGTGGGCGTGATCGTGTGCGTGTGCGTGGGTTTCCATATGGTTGTGTACGATTCGGCTAAAGTTGTAAAATTAGTTTACGGCCATTTTGGGTTTGGTGGTGTCGGCCGGAGCGGCAGCGGGTGCGTCTTTGGCCCCAAAGGTTTTTTGGGTGGCCAACCACTTCTGATAATCCGCTTCAGACTCCACTACGATTACCATCTTCATTCCAAAATGGGTTTGTCCACAAATCTTGTTGCACAATAAAACGTAATCAAATGTCTCTTTGTTCAACTTCTTGCGCATTTCTGCGGTGGTAATGGTAGGCTTAAAGTGGAAATAAGTTTTCATGCCCGGCACGCAGTTCATTTGCGCCCGGAAATGCGGCATGTAGGCCGAGTGAATCACATCGCGGCTGCGGAATTCAAAACTGGCTTCGCGGCCCACGGGCAAGTGAAACTCGCCTTTGGTGATGACGTCGTCGTTGCTGTTGCCATCCGTGGTGTCGAGCGCCAAGGGGTTGATGTCGGTAATCAATCGGTAATCGGTTTTACCAAAGGCACCGTCTTTTCCGGCATAGCGGGCAGTCCAGTCGAACTGCTTGGCGTACAACTCAATTTTAACGGGGTCTTTCTCCGTTACAGGAGCGGTAATGTGGTTCCAGGTCTGCAATCCGTAGATGATGATCACCGAAAGCACAATGGCCGGAATGATGGTCCACACCATTTCCAGTTTGTTGTTGTGCGCAAAGAATGTGGCACGCGTTCCGGGACGATTGCGGTATTTGGAGGCGAAGTAGAACAACACGCAGTTCACCAACACAAATACCAAGACAATAATGGCCATGTTGAAGTCCCAAAGGGTATCGATGTCCTTACCATGTGCCGAGGCCGCCTCCGGGAGAATCACTTCGGAATACTCCATGATTTGCCATACAAAGAAGCCCATGAAGAAGATCAGGAACGCCATCATAAGCTTGGAGTTCAAGCGATTGTCTTTATCGCTTACCTCTTCTTGTTCTCCGCCTTTAAGGGCATTTGAGAGTTGCATAACCGTAGCCAACTGAGTAAATGCTCGGATGGCCAGCAACGTAACACCAATTACTAAATACATCATATCCAACAATTTTTGGGTTTCGGGTTGGGTAAAAGGTTAAATGTGGTGATGAACCGATTCTACCATCATCGGGTGATGCTTCGGTACAACAGGTGCTTTAGAAAGGGCGCGGAAGGTTACAAACAGGAACAAACCGGCAAAGAAACAGGTGGTGCCAATCTCCTGAATGCCAAAACCAGCCTCCTCTCCTACGGTTCCGGGCATAACCATGAGATACACGTCGAGCCAGTGGCCAATGAGCATGATGCAGCCCACAAAGGCCAACAAGCCGTTGCGGCGCTTGGCGTCGCGGGTCATTAAAATGATGAAGGGAACAAAGAAGTTGATGAGCAGGTTGGCGATGAACACCGGACGGAAGTAACCCTGACGCGGAATGTAATAGGCAACCTCCTCCGGCAAGTTCGCATACCAAATGAGCATAAACTGCGCAAACCACAAATAGGTCCAGAAAACGCTAAAGGCAAACATGAATTTACCCAAGTCGTGGATGTGGTTCTCGTTCACCTGAGGCAGGTATCCTTTGTCTTTCAGGTATAAGGTAAACATGGTAATAACGGTGAGGCTGCTCACAAACATTCCGGCAAAGGTGTACCAGCCAAAAAGGGTAGAGAACCAGTGCGCGTCTATGCTCATCAACACATCCCAAGCAGAGGTAGAAGAGCTCACCGCAAACAACACCAGGAAGATGGCCGACATTTTCGACATCTTAAAGTACTGGCTGTTTCCACCCAACTCATCTTCCTTCAGCGACTCCTTGCGCACCATCATAGCAAAGCCGGACCAGATTAAGGCATACAACACCAAACGAATGGTGTAGAAAACCATGTTCAGGTAGCCGCTCTTACCCTGCAAGATCTCATCCATGTGGGGTCCTTCGTGGTAGTTCTCGCTGTGGGTCCAATCGTAGAGGTAGTGGTGGCCAAGCAAAAAGATCAGCACCATCATACCGGTAGCAAAGGGCAGATAAGTGCCCATGGCCATAAGAATGCGTTTTACCTGAACGCTCCATCCTACCTCGGCCACGTATTGCACCGCCAGGAAGAAAACAGCCCCCAAGGCAATGGCCATGAGGTAGAAGTTGCTCAACAACAGGTTGGCCCAGGCGCGCTGTACGTGGCCTGTTGCAAAACCATAAACAATGGCCAATAGCCCAACTGCCATCAATGCGATGGAAGTGGTTCGGTTGCCCTTGGTGATTTCGTAGTTGCGGATTTCCATAATGTCTTTCTGATAAATCGGTTAGATTTTACCGGCGGGTTTCTTTGCTGATCCGGCTGCCTTACCTTTTGTAGTATCGGCCGCTGCGGCTACCGGGGCTCCGGCGCCGTTGTGCTTGTTGATGAGGTCTTGAACGTAGGAAACCAACTTCCAGCGCTCGGTTTTGCTGAGCTGAGAAGCATGCGAGCCCATCATGCCTTTTCCAAAGTGCATGGTGTGGAACATCTTCCCTGCAGTTAGCCCCTCCTTGCTCCAATAAGTACCGGGGCTGGGGAACTTGCCGGTGGCAATGATGGAGCCGTTGCCGTCGCCGGAAGCGCCGTGGCAGTGCACACAAAACTTGGTGTACAGGTCAGCCGCCTCAGCCATTGAGGCAGAGTCGGGGCTAAGCGGGTTTTTTAATGCAGCTCCTGCAGCCTCATACCCTTCAGGGGTATTGGGGTAAGGATAGATGAGGGCATCAATGCCCATATCCGAATTGGGTATGGAGCCCTGAGAGATGGTGCCCGGAACCGGAGGACGAGAACCCAAACTGTCTGAAAATAAATTCGATTCCTCGTAAGGCTTTACGGCCTCGGAATAGTACATGTCGGGCATGAATTCAACCCCTGGACTGTTCTTATCGCGCTTGCCACAAGAGGCTGTAAGCAGCACCGTGCCGGCTGCCAGAAGCCATACGGTATGTTTTATGGAAATAGACATCATGCGTGCTATCTTGCTGGGGTTACTTTCCGTATTCTTTAACTTCTTCTGCTCCATACTCCTTCAAAAGAGAGGCAGCTTTTGCTTCCGATTCTGCATCGGAAACCTCCACCTGCATGATGATTTTGTCGTCGGTCATGCGCACATCCGGACAGAAGGCGGTAACACCGGGCAACAATTTGCTGCGCAGGTAAAAGGTAATCACCATTCCGTGCGCTGCACAGAAAATGGTGGATTCGAAAATAACCGGAATGAAGGCCGGCATGTTCTTATAAAATGCAAAGTTGGGCTTGCCACCAACGTCCATAGGCCAATCGCTGATCATCATGTACCAGGTCATGAGTATGGCCAAACCACAACCGGTCATGCCGTATAAGAAAGAACAGATGGAAATGCGGGAGCGGCGAAGACCGAGTGCATGATCCAGTCCGTGGATGGGAAACGGGCTGATCACGTCCTTAATTTTTACCCCTTTAGAGCGCAGGGGAGCTATGTTGCGCATCACCAGCTCCTCATCGCTGAATACGCCGAAAATATATTTGCTCATAGTCGAAGTGTCTGGAGGATTGGGTTAGTGTGCTGCTGCTGCAGAGGTTGAACCGGCGTGGCCGTGGTCTTTCGCATGCAGGTGCATCTCACGGTGAGCCTGGAGGGAAGAGGAACGCACAATGGTTTTCAATTCGCTCATGGCAATTACCGGGAAGAACTTGCAGAACAACAAATACAGGGTAAAGAAGAGTCCAAGAGAGCCTAAATAAATGCCAATCTCAACCCAGCTCGGGTGATACATGCTCCACTCAGAAGGCAGGTAGGCGCGGTGCAAAGAGGTTACGATGATTACGAAACGCTCGAACCACATACCTATGTTCACCACGATGGACATGATGAAGGTGAAGGGAACGTTGGTGCGCAATTTCTTGCTCCAAAACAGCTGAGGAGAAATCACGTTGCACGACATCATGGCCCAGTACGACCACCAGTATGGACCGGTAGCGCGGTTGATGAAGGCATACGATTCGTACTCCACCCCACTGTACCAGGCAATGAAAAACTCGGTGATGTAGGCAATACCCACGATGGAACCGGTGATCATGATGATGCGGTTCATCATATCGATGTGCAGGGTGGTGATGTAGGCTTCGAGCTTCATCACTTTGCGGGTGATGATGAGCAGGGTTTGCACCATGGCAAATCCCGAGAAGATGGCACCGGCAACGAAATACGGAGGGAAGATGGTGGTGTGCCAGCCCGGAATTACGGAGGTGGCAAAGTCCATAGATACGATGGTGTGTACAGAAAGTACCAAAGGAGTACTCATACCGGCCAACACGAGGGAAACTTCCTCAAAACGCTGCCAGTTCTTTGCGTTGCCCACCCAGCCGAAGCTCAGAAGGCCATACCAGAACTTGCGTTGCGGTGTTTGAGCGCGGTCGCGGATGGCGGCAAAATCGGGTATGAGGCCCGTGTACCAGAACACCAGAGAAACGGTGAAGTAGGTTGAAACCGCAAACGTATCCCAAACCAGAGGGGAGTTGAAGTTTACCCATAGGGAACCAAACTGGTTTGGAAGGGGAAGCAGCCAGTATGGCAACCAAGGCCTTCCGATGTGGGTGAGGAGGAAAGAGGCCGCACAGATTACCGCAAAAATGGTCATGGCCTCCGATGCACGGTTGATGGAGAGGCGCCATTTCTGACGGAACAACAACAACACCGCAGAGATGAGGGTGCCGGCGTGGCCTATACCCACCCACCATACGAAGTTGGTGATGTCCCAACCCCAATCTACCACGTTGTTGATGCCCCAAGCACCCAAGCCAACACCAACGGTGTAACTTACGCACACCACCCACCAAAGGAGGCAGGCCGATGCCAGGATAAACATAAACCACCAACTCTTGGTGGGCTTGCTCTCAATGGGCCTACAAATGTCCTCGGTGATGTCGTGGATGGATTTGTTGCCCAAGATGAGCGGCTCTCTGATCAATGCTTCGTGCTGCATAATGCGCTGGAAAGTTTCGTTTTTGTTTAAGCTTCAGCCGACTGACCGGTTTTGTTGCGGACTTTAACCATGTAGGATACCGATGGCTTGGTATCGAGTTCTTCGAGCATGTAATACGTACGCTCGTCTTGAACTTTCTTGGACACCTGGCTCTCTTTGTTGTTTACATCGCCAAACACAATGGCGTTGGTGGGGCAAGAAGAAGCACAGGCCACGTTCACCTCGCCATCGCGGAGCGGACGAGATTCGCGCTTGGCCAACAGCTTGCCCTCCTGGATGCGCTGTACGCACATAGAGCATTTTTCCATTACCCCGCGTGAGCGAACGGTAACATCGGGGTTCAACACCATCTTCTCCAGTTCGGAGTTTTGGTTGAAGTTGAACTGCTCGTTGTTGTTGTAGCGGAACCAGTTGAAACGACGCACTTTGTATGGACAGTTGTTTGCGCAGTACTTGGTTCCAACGCAGCGGTTGTAGGTCATTTGGTTGAGCCCTTCGCTGCTGTGGGTGGTGGCCAACACCGGACAAACGGTTTCGCAAGGCGCGTGATTGCAATGCATACACATGACCGGCTGGAAAAGAACCTCGGGTTGCTCCGATGCCTCTTCCATTTTGCGGTAATTGCCAATGGTTCCGTTCTTGTCTTTATCCGAAGACTTGGTATCGCTCGAGTAGTACCGATCGATGCGGATCCAATGCATGTCGCGGGATTTCCGAACCTCATCTTTTCCTACAACCGGAACGTTATTTTCTGCCTGACACGCGGTGATGCAGTTTCCGCAACCGATGCAAGCGCTTAGGTCGATGGAGATGTTCCAGAAATGCCCCGGACGATCGAAGCCCGGATTTTTTGCCGATGCCCACAAGTCGAGCTGTTCAGCTGTTTTCTGAACATGCTCTCCGTCTTCCTTAACCTTGAATGTTTCTTTCTCGTTTCCGCTTTCGGCGCTCTTGGCGTATGCCGCAAGGGTGGTTTCTTTCACCATGTTGCGGCCCATAAGCGTGTGGTGGGTCTGGGTAGACGCCAGCATATAGGTTTCGCCGTTTTTCTTGATGTCGGCTTTTGCCTGAAACGAAAGGGTATTGTTTACCACGCCTGCAGCAGCAAAGGCGTTTGCTCCGCCCAAAATGCCAGGGGTTTCAATGACCTTGCCCCCCACCTTGCGGCCGTAACCAAGGGCAATGCCAATGGTGCCGGCTGCCTGTCCGGGCTGAGCGTAAACCGGTAGTTTGTAGGTTACTCCGTTGATGGTTACCTCCGCCACATCCGACTCCACTTCCTGCTCGCGCTCGGTGGTGAACTGAAGCTTCTTCATATCGGAAGGCGACATGGTGATGTAGTTGTCCCACACCACTTTGGAAACCGGATCGGGAAGCTCCTGCAACCATGGGTTGTTGGCTTGCATACCGTTGCCGGTGCCTACTTTCTCATAGAACGTAACCTCAAACGCACCGGCAAGAGCGGCGGCCTGACGGGCAATTCCAGAGGCAGCTGCTCCTAAATCGGCGTTGGCAGCGGTGGCAGAGGCTACAGGGAGTGCAGCGGCAACGCGCACCCCATCGTGCAAGCTGGTCATCCACCAGTTGTCGTAAAGACCGTCTCCTCCTAAAGAAGAGAACAGGTTCTCTTGCCAATAGCGTTTTACAAAATCTTGGTAGGTATCGCTGCTGCCGGTCCACTTCAGCAAGCTTTCTTGCATGGCCCTTGTTTTGTGCAAGGGGAAAATGGTGGGTTGCACCAACGCAAAGTGGCCGGGGCGTGGGCTCACATCGCCCCACGACTCGAGGTAGTGATGATCGGGGCAAACCAAGGTAGCAACCGCGGTGGTCTCATCAGGACGATCGGAGAAGCTCACGGTAAACGGAACCTTCTTCATGGCGGCCTCAAAGCCCAGAGCCGCAGGCAAGCTGTACACCGGATTGGATTGGTGCATCAACAGCACACCCACTTTGCCGGATTTCATTTCGTTGATGAGCTCCACCACATCGGCATCGCGTCCTTGCTTGGTGGCGTTGGGAGCGTCGAGGTTGATGGTGGTGAAGTAGCTGTTGAGCAGAACGTTTATGGCGTTGGTTACCACCTGTTGGTTAACGTCGTTGTTTCCGCACACCACCAAGGCGTTTCCTTTTGCAGCCCACAAATCCTTTGCTGCGTTTTGCAACATGGCATCGGCCGAGGTGGCTTTAGAGGCAACCGTTGCGGCACCGGCCAGGCGGGCCACCGCGTTGTATAGGTTCAACAGGGCATACCCTTGCTCAGAGGGCTTTACTGCACTGCGGTAATCGGCGTTTGAGCCGGTAATGGAAAGATTGGATTCCACCTGGTAGTGGCGAGCCATGCGGGTAGAGCCTTTCTCTACCTTGCGGGCTTTACCGTATTGCACGGCAAACTCAATGGGAGAAAGCCAGGTACCCAGGAAATCGGCTCCTACGCCCACCATCACGCGGGCTGCAGAGAAGTCGTAGCTGGGCACAACCGCTTTGCCAAAAGACTGCTGATTGGCTTCGGCCATGGCGCTGTATGAAACGGCGTCGTGCTGAACCAGCTTGAAGGTAGGATATTGCTCGGCCATCTTAGCCACAATGCTGCGGGTAGATGGAGAGGCAATGGATGAAGAAAGCAAACGAATGCCCATGCCGGAAGCAGCGGCTGCTTTTAGGCGGCTCTCTACCTCTTTATCGGCGGCATCCCAAGAGATGGATTCTTTGCCTTTTACCGGACCACGGAAACGGGCCTCGTCGTAAAGAGAAAGAACCGAGGCTTGCGTGCGGGCGTTGGTGGCACCCATGGTAATACGCGAACGTTTGTTGCCTTCTACCTTAATAGGACGACCCTCGCGTGTTTTTAC
>JBEIVB010000108.1:0-7630 GCA_040374085.1 Flavobacteriales bacterium
ACAACATGTATTGGACCTGGCAGAGTGGATACATCAACATCAAACTCGAAGGTTCGCGCAAGGGGCAGGAGATGACGTTACATTTGGGTGGGTACTCCGCACCCAATAACAGCCTGCAGGAGCTCCGCGTATCGGCTGCGGATGCCCAAAGACTAAACTTTGTATGGCATGCTCAATCGTTTTTCAGTCAATTGCCACCGGATTCACCTTACCGCGTGATGCGGCCTTGTTCAGAGGCCAACCGCATGGCCCGTTTGTTTACCTCATCCTTTTCTCTTGATCACTAAAAAGCGCATCGTTTGGGCATGGTTTGCCGTTCTGCTGGCGGCAGCCGGTTTCCGCTCAGGTGGCGAGGTGGCTGCGCCCTTTCCTCCTGCGCTGTACCAAGCTCATCCGTCTCGGCCCGCTGCGGTTAGGCTCTTGGGTCGGGTGTTGTTTTACGATCCCATCCTCTCGCGCGACAGCAGCATCAGCTGCGCCTCTTGCCATTCGCCCTACAATGCCTTTGCCCACACCGATCATGCCCTCAGTCACGGCATCTCCGACAGCATCGGCATGCGCAATGCTCCGGGCTTGTTTAATGTATCGCATCAACCTTATTTTATGTGGGATGGTGCCATTCATCACCTCGATGCTCAGGCATTGGCCCCCATTGCCCATCCGGGCGAGATGGGCGAGACGTTGGAGCATGTGGTCAGCAAGCTTAGCAAACAAACGTTTTATCGCAACCTCTTCCGGTCTGCATACGCCGACTCCATACCCTCGGGTGTGGGTATGCTCAAAGCCATTGGGTTCTTCCTCTCCGGATTGGACAGCCGGGGCAGCCGCTACGATTCGGTAGCTGCGCATCGGGCCGAGTTTACGGAGCAGGAGCGAAGCGGGCTCACGGTGTTTACCACGCACTGTGCGAGTTGCCATCCTCCTCCGCTGTTTTCGCGCTACAGCTTCGAACGCAATGGTCTTGCAGCCGATGCCCGCCTGCGCGATGAAGGCCGAAAGCGCATAACGGGCAAGCCTGCCGATGCCTTTCGCTTTAAGGTACCCTCTTTGCGCAACCTCGAGTTTACGGCGCCTTATATGCACGATGGAAGATTCAAAACCCTCTATGAAGTGATCCGGCACTACAACAACCTCAACACTGCCGACACCCTTCTCTCGCCCGAACTGCGCACGCCTATGCACCTCACCGATCGGCAACGCACCGACCTGGTTGCTTTCTTGCTGTGTTTAAACGACCGTGGTTTTCCCTTTAGGTCCTCGCATCAATACCCCAGAACCGAACTCGATTCCTTGCGCCGCATCAGCAGCAACAAGTCCAGATAATTGTCCAAACGTAAAAACCACCAACCCCACCCACCATGAACACACCTTTCCGATTTATTGCTTGTTTCTTATTTCTTGCATCCGCATCGGTTGCGCAAACACCCGAGCTGAGCTCCTGGCTCATCAACACCAACGGAGCCAAGGGCCGCCATTACGTAAACGGCAACTCAACCCCCATACAGGACAACGATTCTGTGAACGTGCAACGGGTGCAGTATTCCACCAACTGGGTGTATGTAAAAACCAAGGGGATACCCGCCTACATCACCGGACCTTTCTTAGATGGCAACCCATCGCAAGCCACCAATCAAAACGCCATTTTTAAACTCTCGCGCAATCCCGTGCAGAACATCGGCACGCCCACCAACACCACCGGTGGCAACATCGGCATTTGCATCAATGGGGTAGCCATTTTCGATTACCGCGACGGGGTAGCTTGGAATGCCACTACCAATGCCTTGTGCGGCGGACCGGGAAATCCGCCCTGTCCCGGTGGCCCCATGGCCTCTTTGCCCTGGAACCGCGATGCCATACGCGCCGAACGTCCGGGCTTCGATTGCTCCAAGGGACACCCTGCCATGGGCAACTACCACCACCATCAGAACCCCAGCGCATTCAACCTCGACCTAAACGTATTGTCCACCATTTGCAACCTCTATGCAGCCGATGGGCTTTACACCATAGACAGCACCCAGCATTCTCCTCTTATTGGTTATGCCTATGATGGTTTTCCTATTTACGGTGCATACGGTTACCGCAACACCGACGGCACCGGCGGCATTGTCCGCATAAAATCGGGCTACGCCTTGCGCAGCATTACGGTGCGCACCACCAGTCCTACCGGAGCTACCGTAACCGCAGGCCCTCCGGTAAGCACCACCTATCCATTGGGCTATTTCCGCGAAGATTATTATTACGTTGGAGCTAATGGAATGCCCGATGTGTTGGATGTGCACAACGGTCGTTTTTGTGTTACGCCCGAATACCCCAACGGCACGTATTGCTACTTTGCCACCGTTGATGCCAATTGGAATTCGGCCTATCCGTATTTAATAGGACCAACGTTTTACGGAACCGTAACCGGAGCCAAGGTAACCTCCATCAACGAAACCGTAACCACCTTTGCTCCCTCGCCTACGGGCCTTGCTTCTGAGGTGTCTCATCAGGTGGACTTCAACGCCTATCCCAATCCGGGTTCTGAATTTTTGTCGGTTCAGGTAAGCGGGCTCAACCGCGATGCGTTACAGCTTTATTTGTATGATATTACCGGCCGCCTGGTGGAACAGAAAAGCATTTCTCCGGGAAGCACCATTGCTTATTTTGATGTGCGCACCTTATATCCCGGACAATATTTGGTGAAGCTTGCCGGCCCATCCGGAGAGCGTTCCAAGCGCATCAGCATTACCCGCTAACCTACATACAGGCAATGGCCTGGGTGAGCTGCAAACCCCTGTGGTTGGATTCTGAACTGGAATCCAGCCACAGGAATGGGTTTGAACTCCGAAATCTGAGCGTGGTGCTCTAGAGCAAGGCATCACGTTACCTCCGAGCGCATGGCACGCACCAATGCCCTTCAGTTCCTCAACCGAGTCTACTTCTAGGCAGGTGCTTGCCGTGGGGGTGTGTCTAAAATACACATCTCCCTACTGTTCATTCGGGCATGCTGCATAGGGCTTGCCGCGTTTGCATGGCCTTAAATGGCCAATAAGGGAAGATTCTGCCTTACCTATATTATGGTTGGTTTGCGGATGAGAAAGCCGCTCAATTGTTATTATTTCATAATGTATTTTCATTCTCTTATGCATGATGCTATAAAATTCCATAGATTCGTTTGTTCAATAGCAACTCAATTGGGGTTTGAGCGGTAGGGGGGGCAACTTCCTGATCTTCTGGTCTTCCGATGCGCTGTTTGTTCATCAACTTGTTTCCACAGCATTCAGGTTGTTGCAGACGTGCTTTTGTAAGCCCAGGGCATACACAAACAGGGTGCTATCGAAACGCATATACGTTCATACAACCGAATAAAAACCGTTAGCCCCCCATACTATGCGCTTTATACAATTTTTTCAAAACATCCGGCTCTCCGATCTTCCACGTGTGGGCGGAAAGAACGCTTCCTTAGGTGAGTTGTACTCCACGCTTTCTTCTCAGGGTATTTCGGTGCCCGACGGCTTTGCCATCAATGCCGATGCTTATCGGTATTTCCTTCACGAGAATCACCTCGAGGATGCCATCTCCGATATAATGGCAAAGCTGGATATAGAAACATTTCATAACCTATCGGAAATAGGTCAAGATATTCGTTCCTTGTTGCTGGGTGCCACCATGCCTTCGGTTGTGGTGGAGGAGTTGTTGGGTGCATACCGAAGCTTGATGCAACGCGTGGGCACCAACAAAACCGTAGCCGTGCGCAGCAGTGCAACCGCAGAAGACCTGCCCACGGCCAGCTTTGCCGGGCAGCAGGAGAGCTTCCTCAACGTTTCGGGCGCTGATAACTTGGTGGACGCTTGCCGTCGCTGCTACGCTTCCCTGTTCACCGACCGTGCCATTAAATATCGAATCGATAATGGCTTTGATCACATGAAGGTTGCCCTCTCCGTGGGCGTTCAGGCTATGGTGCGCTCCGACTTGGCCAGCTCGGGCGTAATGTTTACCCTCGATCCCGACAGCGGCTTCGAAGGCATAGTGCTCGTATCGGGCGCATGGGGCCTGGGCGAGAACGTGGTACAGGGCGCCGTAAACACCGATGAGTTTATGGTCTTGAAAAGCCTCCTGGGAAAAGCAGAGCGCCCTGTGTTTGCCCACAAGCTGGGCAGCAAGAAAAAGACCATGGTGTTTGCGCCCGATTCCAATGGTGCGGGGTTGCATCCGAGAAACGCGGTGATCAACTTAGACACTCCACTCGAAAAACAACGGCTTTTTGTGTTGAACGATGCAGAGGTTGCTCAACTCGCCGAATGGGCCTGCATCATTCAACAGCACTACGGCCGGTGCATGGACATTGAATGGGCAAAAGATGGACTCGATGGTTGCTTATATATCGTTCAGGCTCGTCCGGAAACCGTTCACAGTCAAACAACCAAAACGCTATACAACCAATACACCTTGCTCGAGAAAGGCGAGGTGTTGTGCTCGGGTGCGGGGCTTGGAAATAAAATTGTTTCCGGCAAAGCACGCATACTTCATCATCCATCGGAGATTTCGAAACTGGCTGCGGGAGAAATCCTCGTTACCGAGCGAACCGATCCCGATTGGGATCCTCTGCTGAAGCGCGCCGGAGCCATTGTAACCAATCAGGGCGGACGCACCTCTCACGCCGCCATTGTGGCCCGTGAGGTGGGAACACCTGCGGTGGTGGGCACCGGCAACGGAACCCAAGCAATTCGCGACGAAGAAATCATCACCGTTTCCACCGCCTCGGGTGCTGAGGGCTATGTGTATAGAGGTGCTTTGCGTTGGAGCGAGAAGGTGGTAGACATTTCTTCCTTGCCCAAAACCAAGACCAAGGCCATGCTCATTCTGGCGCATCCCGATGCGGCTTTTGTGCACGCACAGTTGCCCAACGATGGGGTAGGGCTGTTGCGTTTGGAGTTCATCATCAACAACACCATCGGCATTCATCCTATGGCCCTCCGCACGTTTGATGAAGTTACCGATGCTGCAACCCGTGCGGCAATTGAAGAAAAAACCGAAGGCTACCGCAACAAAGCGGAGTTCTTTGTAGATCGTTTGGCAGAAGCAACCGCCACCATTGCAGCGGCTTTTTATCCAAAAGAAGTAATCGTGCGCATGAGCGATTTCAAGTCCAACGAATACGCCAATCTCCTGGGCGGAAAGCAGTTTGAGCCTTCCGAAGAGAATCCCATGATCGGATTTCGGGGAGCTTCTCGGTATTACCATCCCCTCTATCAGCCCGCCTTCGAGCTCGAGTGTGCCGCCATGCGCAGGGTACGCGACGAAATGGGATTCCACAATGTTAAGCTGATGATTCCTTTTTGCAGAACCGTAGACGAAGCGCAGAAAGTCATTGGGGTTATGCAATCTTGTGGATTGGAGAGGGGCAAGAACGGCTTGGAGCTCTACGTGATGGTGGAAATACCCAGCAACGCCTTGCTGGCCGAGGAATTTGCCCGTTTTTTTGATGGGTTTTCCATTGGTTCCAACGATCTCACCCAGCTCACCTTAGGTGCCGACCGCGATTCGGAATTGCTGAGCGACGTCTTTACCCCATTTGACCCGGCCGTGATGCAGCTTATAGAGCTGACCCTAAGCAAGGCTAAGAAAACCCACACCCACACCGGTCTTTGCGGACAAGCGCCGAGTGATTATCCCGAATATGCTCGGTTCTTGGTAAACCAAGGCATAAACAGCATTTCCTTTAACCCCGATGCTTTGCTGAAGGGAATTGAGAACATTGCTGAGGCAGAAAAACAGAACATCAAACAAAACCAATAAAAACCTATACCATGAATGCCAACTTAATAAAATTATTCGACCTCAGCGGAAAAGTAGCCATAGTAACCGGCGGTGCCATGGGCATTGGCAGAGGCATTGCCCTGCGCCTGGCAGAAGCCGGTGCCCACGTAATGATCGTGGATGTGGTATCGGAAGCGGAAGCACAAGATGCCCTGCACGCCATAACAGGCTCCGGTGGCCAAGCCGCATACCAGCAAGCCGACCTGCGCGACATAGCCAACCTGCCCAACCTGATTGCCAAAACCGTAGAACATTTTGGCGACCTGCACATTCTGGTAAACAACGCTGGCATTTTCAACTACCGCCCGATTACCGAACTTACCGAAGACCTTTGGGATCGCACGGTGGATCTGAACCTAAAGGCCGTTGCCTTTTTATCGAAAGCCGCCGTGCTGCACATGCTGGAGAAAAAGCACGGGGGCAGCATCATCAACGTTTCGTCCATAGACAGCCTAAAGCCCACCGGCAACCTGGCCCACTACGATGCTTCAAAAGGGGGGGTGCGCATGCTCACCCGGGCTTTTGCAAAAGAGGCCGGAAAGCACGGCATTCGCGTAAACGACATTGCACCGGGCGGTGTGCAAACCCCCGGAGTACAGAAAATTGCCGGCACCAATCTCACCGCCGAACAGATCAAAGCCATGCAGGAACAAACGGAGCAGTTTATGCGCATGCTGCCTCTGCAGCGCATCGGTCAGCCCGAAGAGATTGGCAATGCCGCCCTGTTTCTGGCCAGCGATGCATCTTCTTATATGACCGGCAGCACCGTGGTGGTGGATGGTGGGTTGCTGATTATGTAGGCAACAGCCTTATAATCAACCTAGGTTACATAAATAAAAGGTGTAGTACGTTTGCGCTTTAACATTCCTTTTCGGTTGGTCATCGGGAACGTTTATTCCGGTTCAAAATGCCTATTTAATTCGGTCCGCGCCGATTATATCATGTTTGGCAATAATGGGGTTGAACCAAAGCAGGAATGCTGTGTTTAAGATGATGTATGCGTAAGTATTTGATTTTGCTTTTTGGATTGCTGCTCCTGCATCAGCATCTTATGCCCACGGCCCATGCCACAGCAGAGGCGGTGCCCTTGCGGATTCGCTTCACGGGTTTGCGCAACAGCGTGGGCACCATAGGCATGGGCATCTACCGCACCCAGGAGGAATTCGATTCCGACAAGCCTTTCCAGTCCATCACCCTCTCTAAAAAAGGCCTAAAGGATGGCAACCTGGTCCACAGCCTGCAGTTGGCCCCCGCGGTGTATGCCATATCCGTGCTCGACGACGAAAACAACAACCATCAAATGGATTTCAATTGGATGCACATTCCCAAAGAAGGCTACGGCTTCTCGAACTACGTGCACTCCGGCCTCGTTCGACCCAAGGTAACCAAGTTCCAATTTCGCCTGCAGGCTCCCTTGGAGGTGGAGGTGAAGATGCAGTATTGGTGAGAAGAAATACTGGTTAAGGAGTTACCTGGAAATTCTCCTAAAGGTTTCCGATGTATAGATTTAGAACTGCATTATAGTATAGAAGCTATAACTACTGGCTTTTGTGTTCCAATTGCAACGCTTCAATCGTTAGGCTAATATATTTATAGCTGCTCCTCTTTTTTCTTCACCGCTTCAAACGCCTCCTCTGCCTGCATCAGGTGTTGCTTGCAGGCTTCGATAAGCGAAGCAGCGTGGGCCACCTGCTTGCTCAGTTGGTCGAGGGGCAGCTCGTCGCTTTCTATGGCTTGCACCAGGGCGTTGAGCTCGGCAAAGAGTTGTTCAAAGCTTTTCTTCTTTGCCATGGGGTGGTGCGGTAGGGGTTGCGGTTAGGGTTCCGTCGGC
>JBEIVB010000134.1:0-5486 GCA_040374085.1 Flavobacteriales bacterium
AAACTCGGTGTTTTCAAACGACTCCTCAGTTCAATTTCGCTCTACACCCGTTAACCAGGTAGATCCGCAAGTCCTCGAACAGCAAGACCTTCTTGTTTTATCCGGAGTAAACGCCTTGTCAACCGGATTGGCTCAAGTGTTGGAGCAAGCGGTTAAACAAGGAACGTCTTGTTTTATTTTTCCGGGCTCGGAAGTGGAAGCTGCTTCCTATAATGCTCTGCTGGCCAACTGGGGCTTGCCTTTGTTGGGGGGCATCGACACCACCGATATGCCCACCGCCAATTTGCAGACTCAACATCCGCTTTACAAAGGTGTTTTTGAGTTGGAGCGCATGCGCAGGCAAACCCTCGATCTGCCCACCGTTAAAACCCACCTGCGCTTAATGAGCCACCCCTCTCAGGCATTTGAAACCCTCTTATCCCTCGAAGATCGTTCACCCTTTCTCACGCTTAGGAGAAGCGGAGGACAGGGAACGGTTTTTCTGTGTGCCAGTCCATTGGACGAATCCTTTTCCAGCTTTCCCAAGCATGCTCTTTTTGTTATAACCCTTTTTCAGGCCGCCTTGCAGAGCGGAAAATCCACGGCTCCTTTTTACACCTTGCAGGGCGGCCAGAACATTTTGCTTCCGGGCATCCGCACCAAAGGCGACCAAACCCTGCAGATGTCTCCTTCTGCCCATCCCGAAAGCAACTTCATACCCCGCCAAAAGGGGCTTCAGGAGGGCACCTTGCTGCAGCTCACAGGAGAGCCTTCGGAGCCGGGCTGGTATAACGTTCGACTTGGAAGCGATGTGGTTTCGGTGTTGGCGTTCAACCTGCCCCGCAACGAAAGTGTTATGGAATTTGAATCGCCCAACGACTTGGCCGGACGTCTGGAACAAGCGGGTTGGCCAGAAGTGGAGACCATTCAGCCTAAGGGCAGATCCATACAGGCCCTTGTGCTGGAAGCGCGAGAAGGCATACGCTTATGGAAGTGGTGCGTTGGGCTTGCCTTGTTGGCTCTTCTCTTAGAGATCTTGGTATTGCGCGGCATACCCTTCCGAAATTTTCTCTCTTTTAAACCCAAAGCGCATGATGTTTCTTCATAACCTTTGTTTGTATGCACCGGGCAATTCTTTGCATACAAAACGCGTAGATGTGTTGGTCGCCGATGGCCTTATTGCCGAGATGGGCGAGCACCTTGCGCGCCCTCAGGATGCGCGCGTGCTGGAGATGGAAGGGGCCTGGGTGAGCGTGGGTTTTTTTGATCCTCGATGCCACGCCAGTCTCCAAGGATGGGAGCAGCGCGAGCGCCCCGATACCCTGGTGGCTGCGGCCCGCGCCGGTGGCTATACCGGACTCTGCCTCATGCCCGATGCCCGGCCCGTGCTCGACCAGGCCCAAGGTGTACGCGGATTGCTGCAAAGCATGCACAGCCAGCCTTTGGAGGTGATGGTGGCTTGCGCCCTCACCAAAGGCATGGAGGGCGAATCTATGGCCGAGCTGTATGATTTGATGCAGGCAGGTGCAGGGGTATGCACCGATAACCTTAAAACAATAACCAATCCACGCCTGCTCACCTTGGCGCTGCAATATGCCCGCGATTTGAAATTGCCTTTGTGGCATTTCCCCGATGAGCCCACCCTCAGCAAGGGCGGGCAGATGCACGAAGGCAACGAATCGGTGAAGCTGGGTTTGCGCGGCGTTCCGGCTTTGGCCGAGCACCTGGGCGTTTCCCGCGACACCGAGCTGGCCCTGTATGCACAAGCGCCTCTGCACCTGGGCCCCCTCAGCAGTGCATACAGCCTTCGTATTATAGAACAGGCGCGTGAAAAAGGCGCAGCCATCACCGCCGAGGTAGGCATTCCCCACCTCTTGGCCGACGATGCGCACCTGCGCAGTTTTGAATCCATCTGGAAGGCACGGCCACCTTACCGCGACGCCGAAAATCGCCTTGCCCTGGTGAAGGCCGTGCAAGAGGGTAGGGTAGACGCGCTCTCGGCCATGCACCAGCCCCGCACGGTAGAAGAGAAAGAGGTGGAGTTCGATCACGCCTTGCCCGGCATCAGCAACCTTTCTACGGCTTTTGCTGTGGCCAATACGGCGCTGGGAGGCCAGGGCTTTGAGTCGCTTCTGGAGTTGCTCACCATCCGCAACCGCAAGGCTGTAGGCGCCTCGGTTCCAACCCTCGCAGTGGGCGAAGCCGCCAACCTCTGCATCGTGCACCCCGGAATGGACTGGATCCCCAAGGCAGACCCATCCGCCTCGCCCAACAACCCCTGGCTGGGGAAAGAGCTGAAGGGCAAGGTGCTGGCCACTTGTTTTCATAAACATTGGATAATGAACTGATTTTTTCCTATGAGCAAAAAAGATAAGATTGCTGCGTTTGATCCAAACGGACTCGGACTCAAAAGCAACGGACCGTTCGGATTGCCCTTCAACGCTTCGGAATCAGAAGTGGTGGTGCTGCCTTTTCCTTGGGAGGTTACGGTTTCCTATGGCAGCGGCGCAGCCAATGGCCCCGAGGCCATACTCGAGGCGTCGCATCAGGTGGATCTCTACGATTCCGAAATACGAAATGCCTGGCAAATGGGCATCTACATGGATGCTCCGCCTTCTGCCTGGATGGAGCGCAACCGCCAGCTCCGGCCCAAGGTAGAAGCCTATGTAGAGGCCCTCTCAGAAGGAACCTCTCCCAACGACCCCGAGCTGCAAGCCATTTGCCAGGAGGTGAACGAGGCCAGCGAGGGTTTTCATAACATGGTAGAAGAATGGTCTGCCTCTTGGTTGAAGCAAGACAAGCTGGTGGTTGGCTTGGGCGGCGATCACAGCACTCCTTTTGGGTTGATTAAAGCCCTGGCTCAACACCACAACGATTTTGGCATTCTTCAATTCGATGCGCATTGCGATTTGCGGCGTGCATACGAAGGGTTCACCTGGTCGCACGCCAGCGTAATGTACAACGTGCTCGAGCGCATACCCCAGGTGAGCCGTTTGGTGCAAGTAGGCATACGCGATTATTGCGAAGAAGAGGCTCAATACATAAATCATGCGCGTGGAAGAGTGCGCACCTGGTTCGACCGCGACATCAAACGAAGGTTGTATCAGGGGCAAAGCATGCTTTCTGTGCACGAGGCCATTGTGGCCGATCTGCCCGAAAAGGTGTTTGTGAGTTTCGACATCGATGCCCTCGATCCCAGCATGTGCCCCAACACCGGAACGCCGGTGCCGGGTGGCCTGTCGTATTGGGAAGCCGAGCATCTCCTGGAGTTGGTGGCCAGAAGCGGCCGAACCATCGTAGGCATGGATTTAAACGAGGTGGCTCCCGGAGAGGATGAATGGGATGCCAATGTAGGCGCTCGTCTGCTCTACCGCATGTGCAATTTGTTTGGGTTGAACCGTGGCCGTTTGCCTTTATGATCTTGGCCCTGTTGCGCTGGTGGTTTCGGTTTAAGGGATGGAAGATATCCGGAACCGTAACCGCCGATACGCCGCGCGCCATCGTTATTGGTGCCCCGCACACCTCCAACTGGGATTTTTTTTTAGGTCTGGCGGCGTGCAGCATTTTACACATTCGCCTCCATTATTTAATTAAGAAAGAGCTCAATTTCTGGCCCTTTTCATTGTTTTTAAAACGTACCGGGGCCATAACCGTAGACCGCTCGGCATCGCATAATTTGGTGGATGCTTTGGTGCAGAAATTTCGCACAACACCCAATCTTATTTTATTGCTTTCTCCGGAAGGAACCCGTAAGGCGGTAGATTATTGGAAGAGCGGTTTCTACCGCATTGCGCTGGGAGCCGGTGTTCCCATTTACTTCGGATTCCTCGATTACGCCACCAAGACCGCAGGCTTTGGGCCCGCTTTTCATCCCACTGGAAATGTAGAGGCCGATCTTCAGGTCATCCGCGATTTTTATAAGGATAAGGTTGGAAAAAATCCGGCTCAATTCAACCTGCAAGGCATTCGCTTTCACGAAGGTAAGCCCAAGTCCTAACGGCATTCAGCCCGCGTATGCGGTGCGGTTGATGGGGTCTAAAGGGCTTACTGAGCCGCCGGGTTCACCACTTTCAGTATCTGCCGGAAGTTGTCGGTTTCGGCCACCAGCAGCAATACCCCAACGCTCATTTCACTCAGGTTTACGTTCATGATTTGCCGCGTGTAGGGCATATACAGTTTGTTGTAGTAGATGTGTCCAAAAACATCCATGATGTAGATGCGGAGGCTTTGATTTTGAAAGCGCGTTACCACTTCGAAATACAACTCGTTGTTCTGAGGGGGATTGGTTACCACGTTTAAGGCCAGAGGTTCGCACGGCCCGGGCGTGTAATACAAAACCCCATCCGCTTGTCTGAAACAATCGTTTTTATAGGTTATGGTGTTGCAGCCGCAAATGGGCTCAAACATGGCATACGAGCAATTGCCGGGCGCCACCACAATTTGCGTGGTATCCCTACAGATACCGGTTGTTCCAGGCTGAGCTTTTGCCAAAGAAGCCACCCAGAAAAAGCAGATCAAGCACGCGAAGCAACGTCTCATGCGGGCAATTTTGATAAGATAAACGAAACACGGTCTTCAACAGAAACAAGCGGTATTTCTATTACTTCGTAACCCAGTCCCTCATAGGTTTCGGTTATGAAGCGGTGAATGAGGCAAGCATCCGAAAATTGCTCTTTTCGTTCGGCATCGTTCACAAATATGGATTCCCAGGGTGGGGTTACAAAAACTTTTTGGTTGTAGGTGATTTCTTTCAAGGCCTTAGCGTAGGCGCTGGGCAATTCAAGGGCATCTTTCACCATGTAGGCCACCACATCGGGAACGCCACGATCGAAAAAAACGGGTACGTTCTCCGGCGCCTGGTGGTATTGATGCATGCGTTTTTCAAACACAAGCCGGCTGAAGGTTTCCAGATTTTTCCAGGGCAACACATCACCTCCTGCATCGAGTTGTTCGCGAATGATGCTTCTGGAAATCTCGGGCATGCTCGCGTATCCCCGCGATTCCAAAGCCTCTATGATGGAGGTTTTGCCGAAGCCCGGACCGCCGGTAATTACGTACTTGGCAGGATGGGTTGGTGGTTCAGGCCGAAGATTCATTCTGTTATCAGGGCTCCTCTTAGTTTGGTTTTTTCGGTAATGCCCCCCAAGACGCGGGCATGGATGCCATCGCTCAATCCCAATTTTACAAACTGCTTTTTATACTTCGATTTTTCGGCTTCAACCATCACAAAGGCACTGTCGCCGCTGTAGGAAACCAATGCTTCGTTTACCGCCAACACATTTTTTACTTCTTCCAGCACAATGTCGGCGTTGGCGCTGTAGTTCGATCGCAGAAAGAAGTTCTTGTCCAGCTCCATGGCTGCTTTTATTTGAAATTGTATGGTGCCGTTTTCCGAAACGCCTTTGGGGGCAATGTACTCGAGGTTGGCACCAAAGGATTTGCCCGGTATGGCACCCACCGATATGGAAAGGCCCATGCCCGGCTTCAAACGGCCCACTTCTGCTTCA
>JBEIVB010000124.1:0-6265 GCA_040374085.1 Flavobacteriales bacterium
CACCGGCAAAAGTTTCTGTTGCAGGTGCTCGATGCGCTTTTGGTCGGTTGGTTCAGACATGGTAAGGGTTTAGGGTTGGGCCAGTTCTACCACGAGGGTAAGGTCTTCGCACAACAACACCTCTAGGGGCTGAAAGGTTGCGCTTTCGGCCATGGTTGCCATAGATTTTAGAAAGGGGCCCCGGTTGTCTGGGGCATCGCCTCCTTTGCGGATTTCCCGAATGCGCTTAATCTCCAGGCCGGCCGCTTTGGAAAGCACCTCTGCCTGTTGCAGGGCATCGCGGTAGGCTTGTTTCAGCAGCTCGTCGCGCTGTTGCTTGGCCAAGGCCGGGGAGCAATGGAAAGAGAAGCTGCAACGGGTTTCGTTGGAGGAGGCGCCAAAGGCATCGGCCACGGTGCCCAAACGCTCGGGCACAAACGGAAACTCCACCTCCAGATCCTGCACCGCTATAAAGGCGCTGTCGAAGGAGGTACCGTTGCGGTAAACGGTTAGGGGGTTTACTTGCAGGTTGGCGGTGCGTATGTCGCGGTCGGTGAAGCCCAGGTTATACAAGCGCTTGCAAGCCAATTGGTAGCGCTCTTTTACCCCGCTGAGGGCTTTGCCGGTGGTAAGCTGGGTGCTCTGCAGGCTCAGGCGCAGAACGGCCCGGTCGGGCTGGGTTTTGTTTTCTGCATGGCCGGTGCAGTGCAGCAGGGTTGGCGCATGCAGGGGTGGGGCAGGAGGTTGCATGCCTGCGGGCGGCTGGGCAGGGGGCATCTGCGCATGGGCCCACAGGGGCACGCATAAACAGAAGGCATATAGGGCTGTTAAAGAAGGTGTTTTGTGCATGCAGCCAAAATAACAAAAATGCTACCACTGCATCACCAGACCGGCATAGAAGCTGCGGCCCATGCCCGGCAGCACGCCCGGACCCGGATAGCCGGTTGCCCTGCGGGTGGCGTAGTGGGCATCGAAGAGGTTGTTAACCCCTCCGTTTAGGCGTATGCCCTTGTACACCACGAGGCTCAGTTGCGCGTCCCAAACGGTATAGCCCGGCAACCAACCCACGGTGGCCGCGGCATTGGGGGTATAGGTGTTGGCGGCATCGGTAAACACCCCGCCCACTGCGCTGGTTTGCAGGTGCAGGGCCAGGGTCTTCCAACGCAGGTCTGTGCCGGCCCTAAGGGTACGCCTGGGCGCATATTCTACCCGGTTGCCGCCCAGGTTGCCTGTGGCGGTGCTCCATTTCACATAGGTGGCTTCTACATACCCATAGGCACCAAATACCTCCACTTGAAATTGTCCTTTGCCGCATCCCAATAGGCCCAGCACGTTGGCGTTGGCTTGCAGCTCCACGCCGCGGTGACGGGCATCGCCGATGTTGGTTTTCCACAACACGCCCTGGCGCAGGATGCTGCCTATTTTGTTTTGGTAATATAAGATAAAGGTGGTGGCCTGCACCTCAAGGTTGCCTCCAAAGTTGGCCTTCCAACCCAGTTCGGCCTGCACCGAACGCGCATCGCGCAGGCCCGGATCTACCTGCTCGGTGCTGGCAACCGGACTCAGTTCGCTGAAGGTGGCCGGCCGAAATCCTTGCGTGGCGTTGGCAAAGAGTTTTTGGTTACGAGCCAAGGCAAATTCAGTGCTGAATCCGGCCAGTATGAGGTTGCGGTTGCGGCTCAAGTCAATTCCAGATGCAGCATCGGCAGCATACCGCCCGTAAGCCAGATTTTGTATGCGCTCCCACCGTATGCCCGGCACCAGGGTTAGGCGCTTGCTTAGGGGAAAGGCTTGCTCTATGTAGGCCGATAGGTTGGCGGTTTGATAAACGAGGTCGCGCAGAAATGGGTCGCCGTTGCGCTCCAAGGCGGTGGTTAGGTCGAGGCCCGATCCTCCGGTGCCGGCTCCTTTCTGCCTTCTCCAGGTGTGTCCGCGGTAGGCGCGTGCTCCGGCGGTAAATACCCCCCAGGTGCCAAGGCGTTTGAGGGCCCTTATTTCGAGGCCGAGGTTTCGGTAGGCGTCGCGGTCTACCTGGCGGGGGTGTTGGCCGCCCATGGCGGTATCGAGCACGTTGGCGGCAGAGGTTATGCCCACGCTGTTGCGTTCGCCCAAGGTGGCAAAGGCCCGCAGGTCTATCTGCCAGCCCAGGGTGTCGCGGCGTTCGAGCCAAACCTGGGCCAGGGTCCAAGGCACTTCCAGCCAGTTGCGTTGGCGCAGCGATTGGCGGCTGTTGGCGTGGTAGGCTGCATCGGTGAGGCCGCCGGGCTGTTGGCTTTCAAATCGTTGGCGGGTAATTTCTGCTCCGGCTGTCCAGGTGCGGGTTAGGGCAAGGCGCGCTTGTAGGTAGCCGGTGTAGGTGCTGTATCGGCTGTTTTGGCGCCAGCCATCGGCCTGACGGTTGTGCCAGAACCCCCAAATTTTAAACCGCCCTTTTTGCCAGCTCGCCTGGTTGTAGCTGTTCCAAAGGCCAAATGAACCCGCTGTTTGCCTGATCTCTGCCGAAAAGGGCTTGTTTCCCCAAGGCTCCCGCAAGCGGTAGTGCAGCACACCGCCCACCTGAGGGCCAAACGCCAAGGAGGCCGCGCCGCGCAGCACTTCCACCTGGCCCACGGCCTCTAATGGAGGGGCATAATAGGCTTCGGGGTATCCAAAGGCCTCAGCCGCAACGTCCACCCCGTTTTGCCTCACCTGAAACTCCCAACTCCGGTTCGGACTCAGGCCCCGCGAGGAGAGGTTGGTTTGCAAGCCCGAACCCTCGTTCTCCCAAATGGTCAACCCGGCCAAACGGGCATATACCTGACGGGCATTCTGGGTGCTGAGGTCGGCCCCGGAGGCCAAGGGACGAACGGCTTCTGCGGTACGCCCCATGAGCACTTGAACCCCATACACGCCGGGTAATGATTGAAGGGCCTTGCGGCTGGTAACCACCTCCACGCCCTGCAAACCCTGTTTCAAGGTATCGGGCTCCGATTTGGTTTTCGCTGTCAACAAAAAGGCGCTCAGGAGGTAAAGAAGGGTCATGCAGTGGGGCTCAAATCGGCGGCAAAGAAACTGTCCCGCCCAAGCTCCGGCAATACCCCAATTGAGGTATTTTAGAATGATTCTAAATAATTTTTTGGTCGAAAAAAAACTCCCATCCTTCGGCAGGATGGGAGGGTGTTAGAGGATGTGGCCCCACCTGGGATCGAACCAGGCACCCACAGATTATGAGTCTGTTGCTCTAACCGACTGAGCTATGAGGCCAAAAAAAAACGTGGGCGCAAAGCTATACATTTGCGCTCGAAATGCAACCTTCAACCCCCTTTGAGGCACCCACCCGCCAAGCTCTTCAGGAAGGGGCGGTGGTGGTGTTGGACAAGCCTCACGGCTGGACATCCTTCGATGTGGTGCGTTTTTTCAAGAAAATTACCGGGGTAAAGGTGGGTCATGCCGGCACCTTAGATCCCGAGGCTACCGGCGTGTTGGTATTGTGTACGGGCAACCAAACCAAACGGGTTTCCGAGCTTCAGGCCCAAGAGAAAGAATATACCGGCACCGTGGTGCTGGGTCAAACCACCCCCAGCCTCGATGCCGAGACCGAGGTCTCGGAAACCGCGCCCTTTGCCCACCTCAACCTAATCAGCTTATGTGCAGCGGCACTGGCTTTTACAGGCGAGCAAGATCAGGTTCCGCCCTTGTTCTCGGCGAAAAAACTGGGCGGTAAACGGGCCTACCTTTTTGCACGTAATGGAGAGGAGAGAGAACTTCAGCCCTCTAAAGTTGTTATATTTGAATTGGACCTCATTCGTTTTACCCTTTTGGAAACCCATGCCGAACTCGATTTTAGGGTGGTGTGCAGCAAAGGCACCTACGTGCGCAGCCTGGCCCGCGATTTGGCTCTGCGTGCGGGCACCGTGGGCTTCCTCAAAAACCTTCGCCGCACCCGATCCGGCACCCACACCCTGGCCCAAGCCCTAACCCTAGAACAAGTGCGCGAGCTCTACCCCAACCCCAACCGAACCCCCACCGCATGAAGCACATTCTTTTTATTATATTATCCTGCGCAATCGTTGGACTGGCCTCGTGCAAGCAGGAAGCCACAGACAACGGGGTTGCCATCTTAGCCGGCGACCGAGGTTCCGATCTTCAAGCATATCCGCCCGCACCCCTCAACCAAAGCATGCAGCCCGGCAGCGGCCAGATGCAGGCGCGGGAGCTGGACGTGAACTTCGACGGAACCGTAGATTTTCGCTTTCTCGTGCACAACGCAACCCTTATGGGCAAAACCCGCCGCTCGGAGTGTTTGTTGGAATGCCTGAACGGAGCCGAGGTGGTAAGCATAGACACCACCATAGGATTTCATTTAACCCCCGCCTTAGACAAAAGCGCGTTCATTGCCAACTACTTCACCTTTGCCAACGGACCGGTTATGCTGGCCTCATCGCGTAGAGATACCACCGGCAGCTTAACGCTCTTGCGCGGCAATTGGAAAGGGGTAGGAGAGCGCTACATTGGTTTCCGGTTGTATCGCAACAACAAATACTATCCGGGTTGGATGCAGGTGCGCATAGACGATTATCCCAGCATGATGCTCATGGATCATGGGGTATTAAAATAATACCGAAGCGTATAAAAGAGCCCGGCAACACCGGGTTTTTTTGTGGGCTTTACTCTTCGCCCAAGTGCATAATGGCATCGCCCTCGTTGATAACGGGCTGGTTGTTGATGCCGATAATAAACCCGTTGATGGGCGACAGCAGAGGCGTCTCCCATTCACCAAACGGATCGCAGATGGTGCCGATCACCTCGTCTTTCTCTATCCAGCTTCCGTATTTTTTTTGGGTGCGAAACAATCCGGCTCTTTTGGCTCTAACCCAAGCCGTATGGTGCAGCACAATGCTCTGAGACTCGGGCGCACCTTGGCTGCTCATGCCCAAACCGTGGAGCAAACGCAAAATGCCGTTTAGTCCTTCTTGTATGGCCAGTTTATTGAAACGCAGCGACTCTCCGGCTTCAAACACCAAAATGTTTTTTCCCTTTCGGGCCGCCTCTTTTCGGAAGCTCTTTTCTCTAAATGGGGCGTTTACCGTGAAGGGGGCGCCAAAATGCTTGGCCAGCTCTATGATTTCCGGCTGATCGAACAGGCAACGGATCTGAGGATAGTTGTTGATTTTGGCCCCACCCGTGTGAAAATCTACCCCAAACGTTATTTGGGGAACCACTTCCTTCATGAGGTCGTGGGCAATGCGGCTGCCCAAAGAGCCGCTGCGGCTGCCCGGAAAGCAGCGGTTTAGATCGCGCTCATCGGGCAAATCGCGGCTGCCGTTTAAAAAAGACACCACGTTTAATATGGGAATTACAATGAGGCTGCCCCGCTCCAGATGGCGCACCGCATCGAGCCTAAGCAGGTTGCGTAGGGTTTCTATGCCGTTGGTTTCGTCGCCGTGCATGCCCGCTTGCAGCAGCACCACCGGCCCCGTTTGCCTGCTTCTAAACACAAACACAGGCACATCAATGGGCGTGCGCGATGGCATTACGTAGCGGTTCAGCAGGTGCTCTCCGCACGCGCCCCGCTCAAAGCGGCGGCCGTTTATGGTTATGAACTCGGGCATAAGGCTTTCGGCCATGAACGCATTGGCCTCGGGAGTGCAAGGTAAGGGTTTGGCGGCAGGTGTTGGTGGGCAGTGGAGGGCAGATAGGAGATAGTGGACTGTACAACACCTTTCGGAAGGCAAGATAGGCCTTGTAAGGCAGCTGAGGATTCCGCCTCTTGCTTAAAACCCAAATATAAAGCATTTCATGAATATATTTATGCGGCGCATACTCCCTTGCAACCACCATACCCCACTGCCGCATACCCAAAGGCAATGCCTTGGGGTAGCAGTGTACCTTTGCCGCGCCTGAGCGTAGTTTCCGAAATACGCTCTGTATATTTGACATGCTAAAAAATTTTCGGGTCTTATAAATTTAACGGAGATGGATGAGCTGCTGTGGAAAATATACGAGCAGCATAGTTGCAAACTGCGCTGAGAGGAGCGCCGGGGCCTGAGTTACAGCCCAATACCCACTTGAGCGTAGTTTTCGAACTGCGCTCGTTTATGAGAATGCCCCTCATAGCCCGCTTCAACTACATTGAAATGACCTACAACGGCGACGCCAACACCCAGCTTGGCTTTGAAATGTTAGAGGCCTTGCGCGTGGGGGCAAACTACACCTGGAATCTGAGTGCCCAGCGCTCTTTGGGCAACAACATGCAGCTGAACCTCTCCTACGACGGCCGCAAATCACCCGGGTCACCCACCATTCA
>JBEIVB010000239.1:0-1581 GCA_040374085.1 Flavobacteriales bacterium
CGGTGCGGCAACGGTAACCGCTTCCTACACCAACGCCTTTACACAAAATGCCGGAACCATAGATTTCAATACAGGAGGATCGAGCAACACCACCTACAATTTTTCCGGAGACGTTACCTTCTCCGGGTCCGTTCTGCGGACCAATGGCGGTACCCATACTGTTAACTTTATAAAATCATCCGGTACCCAGCAATGGAGCTTTGGCGGAACGAGCGGCGCGGGTGCCATTACCTGGAACATTGGCAATGCAACCACCACCAACACCGTTCAAATGTTGACCAACGTGGCTTTGAGCACATCAGCCCACGCCTTTGTGGTTCAGAATGGGGCTACCCTGGATATGGCAGACAAAGTGCTGAGCGGAACCAACACCGGTTTTACCGTGAATGCTACAGGGGCACTCCGCCTTGGACATGCATCGGGCATTGTTACCGCTCCAACCGCCAACGGGAATGTGCAAACTCTTACCCGAAGCTTTCCTGCCACCGCATCGTACTTTTACACCGGAACGGCAAATCAGGTAACCGGCAACGCGCTGCCTTCCACCCTCACCACCACCGGAAACCTCAACATAGCCGCCTCTTCTGGCATAACCGTTACCCTCACCACCAACAGCACCACAACGCCAACCCTTAATTTAATTTCGGGTTTGTTTGCAGTGGGAAGCGCTCAGCAAATCAACATTACCTCGGGTGGTAACGTGAACGATACCGGTGGTGATTTTGCTGCCGGTGCAACAGGCGGAACCGTGAACTTCCCCGGCACGGGCACCTGGAGTGGTACGTGCAATCCTTATAACGTGACCATTTCGGGTGGTGTGAATTTTGGCACCGGCACCGTTACCATTCAAAACGGTGGAACCTTCACCATAAACAACAATGGTTTCGTGAACACCAATGCGCCGGCATACAGCAGTGGATCAACCCTTAGGTATAACATAAACAACGTATATGGAAGAGGGTTGGAGTGGAGCACCATCACCGGCAAAGGTTATCCGCACCACGTATGGGTAACCAACTCAACCACCCTTAATCCAGCGGCAACCGCCTCAGCAAACGCCAATGTGCCCCTTCGTTGTGCGGGCAACCTTACCATTGATGCCGGTTCCAACGTGTATATGGATTACAATGGAAACAATATGACTGAAAACCTAAGGATACTGGGCGATTTGAACCTTACCGGAAATTTATCGGGTTCGGGTTCAAGCGGCTCGGATATCTATGTGGGCGGCAATTGGAACAACAACGGCTCGGGCAATAATTTCTTCCCCAACAACCGTGCTGTCTTTTTGAACGGCACCGCGGGCAATCAAAATGTGGGAGGAAGCAACACGGGTAGCAATCCCTTCCCCTTCCTATTCATCAACAACGCCTCCGGAGCAACCCTTACCGCTGCCCAAACCATTTCCAACCAGCTTACCTTCTCGAACGGAACCCTAACCCTGGGCTCCAACAATCTAACGATCAGCAGCGGGGCCACCATAACCGAGGCATCAAGCAATCGTTATGTAATTACCAACGGCAGCGGACGTTTGGTACAAACCGTGGCCAACTCAAATGTCTTGTTTCCTGTTGGCAGGAG
>JBEIVB010000205.1:0-2604 GCA_040374085.1 Flavobacteriales bacterium
CAGCATGGGGTATTCTATGTTGCCTCAAAGAGCAATCCTCACCCCATCATTGGTTTTACTTCAGAGCAGCCCATTTATGTAGGAACCCTGAATCTTGGTGTTCGATTTTAACGTGGCAACTCTCTTCAACCGGAAAAATGAGCTTGCAGTGGAATTCCATCCTGTTGAACTAACCACGAAATGGTTAACGGCAAAGAAAAAAACACAGACCATAAGTCTATACCTATTAATTGCATTTCTCTCGAACGTGGGGGGAAGTTTATTTGCTCAACAAAACATCACCCTGCAAGGGAAGGTATTGAACAAAAATTCCAAAGAGCCTTTGCAGGGTGCGGTAGTTTTCATTCCGCAAAAGAAGCTAAGCACCACAACCAACGAACAAGGTGATTTTACTTTGGATGTGCCAGCATCCTCCCCCTATCTTAGGGTCACTTATTTGGGCTTTCGGGATACCTTGATTCCATTAGACCGCAGTGTTGGAAGATCCTATACCATCCTTCTGGCGCCTTCGGTTAAATCCTTAGATGAAGTTCAAATCACATCGAGCAAGGACGATCCTTTAGAAAAAATGAACGACATCCAAATGGGGGTCGATCGAATTACGATAGCAGAGGCTAAAATGTTGCCCGCTATTTTGGGTGAAGTAGACATCCTGAAAGTACTGCAATTGAAGCCGGGCATTAAAGCAGGTGGAGAGGGAACGCCGGGCATATTTGTGAGGGGAGGCAGCAACGATCAGAACCTAATCTTGCTGGAACACGCGCCCGTCTATAATCCCAGCCATTTATTCGGCTTTTTCAGTGTATTCAATTCAGACGCAGTAAACAACGTAA
The DNA here is from genome assembly GCA_040374085.1 of Flavobacteriales bacterium. Taxonomy (GTDB): domain Bacteria; phylum Bacteroidota; class Bacteroidia; order UBA4408; family UBA4408; genus JBEIVB01. Next base: position 834 of record JBEIVB010000205.1, read on the forward strand.
CGGTATATAAATCCGGTTTCCCGTCTCAATATGGAGGCAGACTTTCATCTGTACTGGATGTAGAAATGCGCAAAGGGCAAGCGGATTCGCTTGAATTTCAGGGCGGAATTGGTCTCTTGGCCTCGCGCATAACCGCCAATGTTCCGGTTGTGAAAAAGAAACTATCGGTACTTTTTTCTGCCCGAAGAACCTATGCGGACGCCATAACCAACATCATCAACGAAAGAAACAAAAACCAGAAAGATTATAATCCCATACCCGGCTATTATTTCTATGATTTTAATGCCGCTGTAAATTATAAGATAAACAACAGGAATCGGGTATTGGCCAGCGGTTATTTCGGCAATGACTTTTTCAACTTTAAGGGAAACAACTTGGGCGCTAACCTTTTGTGGGGCAACCGCGCCGCCACCGTAGAATGGAGCCACCGCCTGAATGGCCGGATGAACGTTTCCACAGCCCTGTTTACCTCGGGCTACCTGTACCGAATCAACACCACGTTTTCTGAAATCAGTTTGAGCATAGGTTCCAGAATACAAGACTATGGCCTCGTAAGCAACTGGAATTACTTCATAAACGAAAATCACAAACTAAAATTCGGCATCAGCAGCATCCACCACCGCTTCACAGTTGGTGAGTACGGTATATCGGCTGAATTCACCGATATAAAAGATGGTAAAAAAATAGAGGCGTTGGAATCCGGGGCATTTGCTTCGCATTCTTGGCGTATTGGCCCTCGGATGGAATTGCTATCGGGAATCCGAAACTCAACCTTCCACAACAAAAACAAAGTATTCAACAATCTGGAGCCACGATTCGCCCTAAAGACAAACCTTAGTTCTCAAGCAACCCTAAAAGCCAGCTATGCACGCATGACGCAGTACATTCATTTGGTGAGCAGCAGTGCGGCTTCTCTGCCCACAGATGTTTGGTATCCGAGCGAAGAAGGCATACAACCCCAAAAATCCGATCAGGTTTCCCTCGGTTGGCACCAGAGCATTTCAGAGAATCGGTTTTTTACCTCTCTAGAAGGTTATTACAAATGGATCCACAATGCCATCGACTTTCGGGATGGCGCGCAACTGTTTGCAAATCCGAATGTAAATAAGGAATTTGTTTTTGGTAAAGGATGGGCATACGGAGTTGAAGCATACGTAGAAAAAAAGAGGGGCAGAACCACCGGTTGGATTGGCTACACCCTTTCTTGGTCGTGGCGTCAATTTGAGGATATCAACTTCGGTGAGGCCTTTCATCCGCGATTCGACCGAAGACACGATGTCTCCGTTGTGGTTATGCATAAACTAACGAAAAGACTCAGTTTGAGCGGAACATGGGTCTTCAGCACGGGTAACTTCGCAACCATTGCAGGTGGTAGATTTGCCTTTCAGGATGCATTACCGAGCGAGATCAGCCCCACGCCGGATTACGTCCGTCGCAACGATTTTCAAATGCCACCCACCCATCGCCTGGATGTAGGATTGGTTTGGAAACTGCGCACGAAAAGAGGAGAAACTGATATAACTTTCAGCTTATACAACGCTTACAGCCGACGGAATCCGTTTTTTGTATTCTACCAAGAGACCAAAAACAATGCGGGCCAAACAACCGGATTCAAACCCACCTTGGTATCGCTGTTTCCTATACTTCCGGGTATCACCTACAACTTTAAGTTTTAGCCGCCATGAATGGGGAATTCAGCATTATTCTTCCAATGCACAACATGAAAAAACATACTTGGATTCTAAGCCTTCTGGTGGCTGCCGTGAACTGG
>JBEIVB010000080.1:0-11169 GCA_040374085.1 Flavobacteriales bacterium
AGGCAAATGGGCTTAGATGAATCTGCCCAGCCTCAGGGATTGGTGGTGTGTTCTTTGGGCGATGCTTCGGTAACGGAGGGAGAAGTGGCAGAAGCTTTTCAAATGGCGGTGCTCAAGAAGCTGCCCATTGTGTATTTGGTTCAGGATAATGAATGGGATATTTCTGCACATGCCCGGGAAATACGCGCCCAGGATGCGGCAGACTACGCTTCAGGCTTTAAGGGCCTTAACGTTCGGAAAGTAGATGGCACCGATTTTCGAAAAAGCTACGAGGTTGTTTCCGAGGTTTTCTCTGCGATTCGAAAAGGAGATGGCCCTTTTCTGCTGCATGCCACCGTGCCCTTGCTTAACCACCACACCAGTGGGGTGCGCAAGGAGTGGTACCGCGATGATTTGGAGGCTGCACAGGAACGCGATCCCTTGGTGGTTCTTCGCCGCCAGCTGTTGGCCGAAGGAGTAGCGGCCCGAGAGTTGCAACGCATAGAGGATGCCGCATCGCTGCAGGTGCTCAAAGATTATTCTGAGGCTCTCGCAGCCGCCGATCCCGAGCCGGAAGATCTCTATCTTCATGCCTACGCACCTACGCCTGTTGTGGAAGAAAAAGGCATCCGAAGTCCCGAAGGAAAGGAGCGCACCGTAATGGTAGATTCGGCTTTGTTTGCCATCCGTGAAATCATGGAAGGGAATCCGGAGTGTCTGCTTTATGGCCAGGATGTGGGTCGGCGTTTGGGAGGGGTATTTCGCGAAGCAGCCACATTGGCTCAGCAATTTGGCGATCACCGCGTTTTCAATACCCCCATTCAGGAGGCCTTCATCATTGGCAGCACCGTTGGCATGAGTGCTGTAGGGCTTAAGCCCATCGTTGAGGTACAATTTGCAGATTATATTTGGCCGGGCCTCAACCAGTTGTTTACCGAAGTAAGTCGTTCATGCTATTTGAGCAACGGCAAGTGGCCGGTAAGCTGCATTGTACGTGTACCCATTGGTGCTTATGGTTCCGGCGGGCCATATCACAGTTCTAGTGTGGAGTCTGTACTCTGCAACATTCGGGGAATAAAAGTGGCCTACCCTTCAACAGGGGCTGATTTAAAAGGACTTATGAAATCGGCTTTCCTCGATCCAAATCCTGTGGTGATGTTGGAGCACAAAGGTTTGTATTGGAGCAAGATTAAGGGCACGGAGGAGGCCCGAACCGTGGAGCCCGACGAGGATTATGTGCTTCCATTCGGGAAAGGGCGTTTGCTTTTGGAAGCCGCTGCAGATGCAGATCAAGCCGTAACCGTAATTACTTACGGCATGGGTGTGTATTGGGCCACCAATGCTGCACGGCGTTTCCCCGGCAAGGTTACGGTGGTTGATTTGCGGACCTTGGTTCCTTTGGATGAAACCTTGGTTTTTGAATCGGTTCGAGCTACCGGAAAGTGCCTGGTCATTACCGAAGAACCCGTTCCCAATGGCTTCGGTCAGGCACTTGCAGGCCTTATTTCTGAGCACTGTTTTACCTATTTGGATGCTCCGGTTGGAGTAATCGGCTCGGAGAATCTTCCGGCCATTCCTCTAAATGCAACCCTGGAGGCACACATGCTTCCAAACGAAGAGAAGGTTGCTCAACGCATTCAATCCCTCATGAATTTCTGATATGGGTCGGCGTATTTTTATTACTATTATATTGTTGCTGGCTATCCAACCATGCCTGCATGCCCAATACGTTGCTCGTATTTTTAACCTGAACACCAAGCGGTACATCACCCTGCAAAAGGGCGAAAAATTCTACTATCAGGTGAAAGGGTCAAAGAACAGCTTGCATGCCACGTATCAGGGTTCTACTCAGGATGCCTTGCTTTTCGACGGTAAAAAGGTTGAACCAGATCAACTCAGTTGGCTCAGTCGCTACTACTTTAAGAATAGTTTGTTTTCCAAGTGGCGCCAGAACTCCACCGTTGATCTTAAGGTTCTACCCAAGCCAAGCTATGACTTAGAGGAAAAATATGTTCTTGATATTATTCCAGATACAGTTGCGCTGAAGCATTAGTCTGTTTCCCAAACATTTATGCCTCGATTTATTGCTTTTCTGTTTTTTATATTCAATTTTTCCATGCTTTCTGCTCATGGCATCGGGCATGGCCTCGGCTATCGCTGCGGCGACAGTTTAAGTGCAATAGGCCACCTCAAGAAAATGGTTCCCGAAACGGCTGTTCGCATAGGTCAGCAAGCGCTTGCACCTTTTTCATGGAGTGCAGGGCAGTGGTTGATTGCCGGCGCAGCACTAGGTACCTCCTCTGCCTCCATCGCCATTGATCCATGGTTCGATCGTCAAGTCAAAAACATCAACGAAAGGCATCCTGCGTATGAACGGTTTTCAGCGGTTTTCACCGATATGGGCGATGTTTATGGAGTAGGAGCGGTAGCTGCTTTTTGGACGGTAGGCATGCTGTTTGGGAAACCGAGGGCCATCGAGACCGGCGTCTTGGTTGCAGAAGCGGTTGCATGCACCGGATTGTGGATTCGCGCTGGCAAAATGCTAACAGGAAGAGAGCGCCCCAGCTCTGCCTATATTTCGGGGGTGCAAGGAGGCATTTGGTATGGTCCTAATCCGGGCTGGAAAGCCATGTTTGGCGATGCTCGTTACGATGCCTTCCCATCCGGACACACCGGAACTGCATTCGCCATTGCCTCTGTGTTCGCCCATCAGTACCAAAGCGATCGCCCCTGGGTTGCATGGGTAGCATATCCTGCAGCAGCACTGGTTGGGTTTACCCGAACCACGTTGCACAAGCATTGGATATCCGATGTATTGTTGGGTGCTGCAACAGGTTTCTTTATCGGGCGGCATGTTGTGAAACAGCACATGCACGATCATCATAAGCAACAATTCTGGTCTTTTTCCCCAGTGTTTGGGAATGGTACCTTTCAACTTGCGGGAGTATGTACTTGGTGAGGCTTAGGATTTTGATCGTACTCTTGACTGCAGTTTTCTCTGCAGCGGATGGGCAAACCACAGAGGTAAGCGGGCGTATTATTGATTACACAACCAAAGAGACCCTCCCTTTCGCAAACGTTTTTTTTAAAGGCTCGTTAAGGGGCGTAGTTGCCAACGACAGCGGGTATTTTTTTATTCGAACCACCATTCGAACCGATAGTCTAATGGTTATGATGTTGGGATACAATACAGAGAGAATAAAAATAAAACGAGGTAGGTCTCAAAAAATTGTAGTGGAGATGAAACCCGGTTTGTTGTTGAAAGGAATTGAGGTGAAGAGCGGAGAAAATCCGGCCGTAACGCTCATGCGAAAGGTGATTGCAAAAAAGTACGATTACCATAGAAATCGCATCGATGCCTACTCTGCTCAGGTTTATACCAAACTTCAGGTAGATGTAAACAACGTTACAGATTGGTGGAAACGGAGACGATTCTTTCGGCCCGTAGCCGCGTTCTTCAATCGCTTGGATAGCTTGAATGGTCCCGATGAAAAAGCACACATGCCCATCTACTTGGCTGAAAATCTGGAGGATGTTGTGTTTGATTTGAAGAAGAAGACAAAGCAGCAAAAGGTCAATGGCATAAACGTAAACTTCGTAGGAAAACAACTTGCCGATCTGGCCGAGGAATTGTCCAGCAGTGATCTTCAGGATTATTACTTTCTCGATAACTACATCATGTTTCTACGCAAGGGCATACTTTCTCCTTTGGCCGACGGTGCATTGCTGTTTTATCGGTTTCAAATGTCGGATACCACCTGGGAAAATGGCCACCGAGTGTTTAAGATTGTGGTTCATCCGAGAAACGATCGAGACTTAGTTTTTACGGGGAACATCTGGATTCAAGATACGGCCTTCAAGTTGTTGAGGGTTGATTTGCAGCTCCCCTCCACCGCCAACATTAACCTAGTAGAAAGCCTCACCATGCAGCAGTCCTACACAACTGTTGCGGGTAGTGAGGCCTTGGTTTCTGAGAAGTTGGATTTAACCGTTGGGTTTTATGCTGTTTCATCTAGGCTTTTTGGAGCGATTTTGAAGACGCATATTTTCGCGGTTAAGCCCAAATTGACAACAATAGAAAAAGACCTAGATCCAAAGGAGAAGGTGCAGTTCGATGAAAATGTTCTTCAACGCGATGCTAACTTTTGGAAGCAATCTCGCCCAACTCCTTTTTCTGAAGAAGAGGAGGACGCGATTGGCTTTATAGACACCCTCAGCAACCTTCCTGCGCTGAAGTTTCTCCTCAACACTGCAGTTTTCATCGGCAGTGGGCATAAACCTTTTGGCCCGATTGAGCTGGGTACTCTCCAAACATTATATATGCGTAATGCTGTAGAAGGCCAGAGGGTTCGTCTTTCGTTTCGAACCAATCGGTTTTTCAGCAATCGATGGATTTTTAGGGGATACGGTGCTTATGGTTTTCTCGATAAGCGATTTAAGTACAATATTCAGGCGGAATATATTATTACCCGAAGACCTTGGATAAAGCTGGGTATCCAGAGGCGCGAAGACAACGATCAGTTGGGATTGGTATATCCTTTTTCGCGTCCTATTGCTTTAGGGGCAAGTGCGGGCAGCTTATACAACATTGCCTCTCAAATTGGTTCGCTTACCAAGTTCATGTTCAATCAAGAGAACCGTATATGGGCAGATGCTGACCTCTTTCGTGGAGTTGGCATGCGTGTGGTTTTTCAACGCACGCGGAGCATACCGTTGTTTCAACCGGAGAATGCCACGCCCCGGCAGCGTTTATACAGTCGTGGTTTTCGGAATACAGAAGCACGTTTGGAAGTTCGCTATGCACCTGATGAGCGTTATGTTCAAAATGGCAACGAAAGGGTGGGGCTTAACAACATGCGCTTGCCCGTATGGACCCTTCAATGGGTTCATGCTTTTCCCGGATTTATGGGAGGACAAATCCGGTACGATAAAATTACCCTTGGAATGAACTACCGCATTCAGGCAGGTCCCTGGGGAATGAGCGAGCTCCAAACAACCGCAAGTCAAATCTTCGGTTCTGTTCCTTTTCCCTTGCTTGATGTTCCGCGCGGCAACGAGACATCATTCTTTTCTGCCGGTATTTTCAACACCATGAATTTCTTTGAATTTCTAACCGATCGCTTTGTTTCGGTAAACTATCAGCATCATTTCATGGGGCTGTTTTTCAATCGGCTACCCCTAATCAAACGCTTGAGGTTGCGCGAAGTGGTTTCCCTAAATGCCCTCTGGGGAGATTTATCAACCGCCAATCTGCCTGAAGTTCCGGTGAATACGTTTACCATACCTAACCGTAAGCCTTTTGCTGAGGTGGGCATTGGGATAGAAAACATTGCGTGGTTGTTGCGCGTGGATTTGTTTTATCGCCTTACTTATGTTGATGCGAACTATGTATCGGATTTTGAACGCCGAAACCCTACGCATCCGGTTGCTCCTTGGCAGATCAAGTTCTCTCTGGGCTTCCGATTGTGATGGATTTGGACACCAATTGCCAATAGCCATTGCCCGTGTGATCTCCTCCCCTTACTAAATTGAAAACATAGTTTATGGGCTTTATTATGCGAATGGGAATTCCAACGGTCAACAAGAGATTCTCTCAGATGAATGGGTCAGCATCTTTCGGCTTATTATTCAACAAACTATGGGTATCGCTTTTTGTGCTCATCGGACAATTTTCCTTTGTTGGTTTTGCTTCCGAAAAGCCCATCTGGTTTTCGAGTCGCCATGGTCAAGTTTCAGCCATAAAAGTTGCGAGAGGAAGGAACTCGCGTTCGTGGATACAGCTTCAGTTTACCGACACCCTGTCTGGACCGGGTTACCAAATGACGGCCGGTAGATTTACGCAAACCGCATGGTTTCTGTTGGATTCTGCAGGAAAGGTGTCCAAGGCCTTTCATTATCCATCTGCTGGTGATCAGCAATCTGGCGATGTTGCGTTGGGCAGCGATGGTTCCATGGTTTCGGTTGGCGCTTTTCTAGCAGAGACGCCTTGGCATCTCCCCAAGGGCAGTTTGCTTGGCCACGGTGCACTTGATGCGTGGCTCATGCGCTTTCAACCGAATGGTGAGTTAGAGTGGGGCATGGCAGCAGGTGGATTCAACAACGATGTGGCTTTAGCAACCTGGGTTAGCGAAAATGGCCACCTGTGGTTGGCCGGTATGGGCAACACATTGGCGTTCGACAATCAACAAATCTTGGCGGGGCAAACCGGCGCATTGGTAGCCAGCTTCAGCTCAAAAGCCCGGGTTAGGTGGGCACGGGGTTTTCCGGCTTCTGTGTTTGCTGCTTTCCATGATGTTTGGGTAGATTCAATCGGCAGAACCGTAGCGGTGGGTCAGTTTATGGGCGATTGGGTTGTGGAAAGCGATACGTTAAGGGGTGGCGCATTTGCTCAGCCTTGTATGGTTGTGTTGAATGATGAAGGAAAGATTATAAAAAGCCAACGTATTTTGTGTACGGGTGATGCTGTTTTAGAACAGGTCAATGGAGCAGGAGATGCCGGATACGCTTTAGCCGGTCAATATCAAGGGACCCTTATTTCCGGATCCGACACCTTAGTGGGTGAGGAGGGTGTTTTTCGTCCTTTTGTTTGGTGGCTGAACGCAAGATTTTCCGGTTATGGGCTTATGTCTTTGCCCTCTGGGGCCATGCAGGGGGCCCCTGCTTTATACCGGGCAAACAGAGGAGGCGTATGGTTGGGTTATGTTGCCGCCTCCGCATCAAAGGATGAAGCTGCTTCTACCATTCGAATTCAACATTACTACAGTCCCCAAAAAGCAGGCGCAGCGGCGGAGTTTGCAATTCCTTATGCTACGCGCGTTGCCGGCATACAAACCACCGAGGCCGGAACGCTTTTGGTTTGGGGCGAGGCTTCCGATGGATCGATCGAAGGAAGAACCCGTTGTTGGATTGAGGAGATTCCGATGCCCCGTCCTTAGGACGATGCAGCGGCGGTGTTCTTTTTCGCCAATCGTATGCGGTTGAAAATGCTGATGGTGGTTCCAACCACTAGAATGATCATCCCCAACCACAAGATGTTTATGTAAGGGAACACAATGGCTTTCATAACGATGAAGTCGTTTTCGCCCCGCTGCTTTTCTCTTACCACAATGTCAACCTTCCCATTGTCAGGATTTAAATGCACAAAAGAGAATTCCAGGCCCAAACTGTCGATGGCTGCGGGCAAACCATCTATGAGGTTTCCCCTTATGATCATCAGGGGGTTTGCATATTGAACTTTACCCTTTACATCCAGGATGCGCATATGGGCTCCCACTGCAAGGTCGCCGGCTTTCAGTCCCAGTTTTTCGCGGTCTTGGGCGGTGAGCAACCCCTCTGCATCGCCTTGTTTGAACAAGCCCTCCAACACCACAATTGCATTTGAGGTATAGAGCGTATCACCGGAGGAGATCGTATGTTTCGTTTCCTTTATCTTTTCTTTCTCCTGACCAGGCTCTACCTGAGCCAAATCCACATAGGTGATGTGTGTATAAACATCTCGGTTCCAAAAGTGCCGGGTATCGGGTTCAGCTGCATTGCCCATCCTCGGGTTAGCCTGCACCAAAGGCCTCAGTACAAAAGCTTGTTGATACTTCCCTTTATTGTCAGGTTCCAGGTAAACAACTTCAAAAAAATGATCAATGCCCTTAACAACCTTGCCTTTATAAAAAACTCGATAAGGCCCCATTTGCAGGGTGTCGTTTCGACGCAGCAAAATGTTTTCGCGGTTGCTGTAATCTTTTCCAAGCTTAGAAACGTCGGTTTGACTCGTGTTTCGCGATATAATGGAGGAGGTAGAGGTGCTGATCAGTGCACCCAAAAGGATGAGGCCGAATCCAATGTGGGCTATGGAAGCCCCTCCCTTTCCGAGGTTCACTTTCTGGTTGCGTAAGAGGAATTGACCGTTTGCAAGTGCTGCAAAAACCGATGCCCAAAGCAACCCAATATGAAATCCATGTTTCATTTCCAACCCAAAGGCCATAAGGGTTGCCAGAATGGTAGCTACAACAAATGGCCACATCAACTGCCTCAACCAAGTGCGTACGTTGGTGTTTTTGTATTTCAGAAACTGGGTAACGGCAATGAGTGTTGCAATGAGTATGGCAATGGGAACTTGCCAGGAGTTGTAGTGCTCTATGGGTTTGGTTGGAGGTGCAATGTTTGATCCGAAGACCTTGTTGATGACGGGAATAGAAGTGGTAAATATGATCTGGAATGCAGATACGCACAAAACCAAACTTCCAATGAACATCCAAAACTCCCTGGAGTTTGCAGCCTCTTCTTCCTCGCGCCTGAAGAGCAATGCTCTGCGCCAAATCATAAGGGCAATGGCAACTACGATATAAAAGAACAGATATACCAAAAGTTGTCCACTCATGCCTAAATCGGTAAAGGCATGTACCGAGGTATTGCCAAGAATGCCGCTGCGGGTGAGGAAGGTGGAGTACAGAATTAAGATGAAGGTTATAATGCTTAGCCCGAACGCTGAAGCCAGGCTTTTTCCGTTGGCACGATGAATGAGCATAACGTGGCCGGCTGCCACAAGCGTCAGCCAGGGAACCAGCGATGCATTTTCTACCGGATCCCATGCCCAAAACCCTCCAAAGCTGAGCGATTCGTAAGCCCATGCACCCCCCATGAGGATGCCGGTACCCAAAATCATAATGCCAAAGAATGTCCATGGAATGGCCTGCTGAAGCCATTCTTGAGGTCTGTTCTTCCAAAGTCCGGCTATGGCAAAGGCGAAGGGTATCAAGGTGGAGGCAAACCCCAGGAAAAGGGTGGGCGGATGAATGGTCATCCAATAGTTTTGGAGCAGGGGGTTTAGGCCCCTTCCATCGAGCTGTGCTAGGTAATTGGGTACCTTAGTAAACGGCAGGTTTTGAAACTCCGGATGCTCGCGTAACAGAAGAAAAGGGTGGCTTCCCAAACGATAATCGCCGAAATAAACACCCAGCAACATGGAAACCAGAAACACCTGCACACTCGCTACCACGGTCATTACAGGAGCTTCCCAGCGTTTTCCTGCGGTAATCATCACCATTGCCCCCAACACCACGTGCCAAAACGTCCAAAGCAAGAAGCTGCCCTCTTGACCCTCCCAGAAGCATGACAACATGTAACGCACCGGTAGACTTTTGCTGCTGTGCTGCCATACATACTGATACTCAAACATATGTTTGAATATCATGAAGAACAACAAAGCCATTATGCCAATCACACTGAAACCATGGGCTGCAAAAGAAACCCTACCCATTCGATACCAGGCATTCGATTCAAGTTGTTCGGTGTCGCGTGCAGAAAAGAAATAGGATAAGCTGCTCAGAAGAGCGGTAGAAAAGGCAAGTATTACCAGCGCATGACCAAGCTGGCCGGGCCATAGGTGTTCTCCCACGTAAGTTGTATTCATGGCCTTGCGTTAAGAACCTTGGCCAGCAGAAACCGTAGAGGCCTCCATTTGTCCGTTGTTGTACTTCGACGGACATTTCATTAGAATTTTTTCCGCTTCGAAACGATCTCCATTGGCTTTTCCGGTTATGACAATTTGTTCGCTTCGCTCAAAGTCTTGGGGCTTGCTGCCGTCAAACACCACTTGACATTCTGTTCCTTGCTGGTCGCTCATAAAAAAGGCAAATCGGTTGGCGTTTATTTCGGGATTGTATTCCAATGGCTTTGTTTTGTTGAGTTTTCCTACCACATGAAAAACATCATCCGGATTTTTCTGTGCTTCGGAGAAGGATGCGTAGGTAGATGAATCGGAAACCGCAACCATAATTACTGCAATGGCAACCGCAATCAATACAATACCTATAATGTGTGCTTTTTTCATGCTTTTGTGTAATCTATTTCTTTTCGATGCGGCGAAGTCTTCTGTCAATGTTGATCAGGTACCATACCAGTCCAACAAAGATGATGACCACCACAGCCACCACCACATAAATCTTTCCATTTTGGTGCAAGGCATCGGCCATTTCTACCTCTGCTGCCGTTGTTTGAGCGAAAGAAAGACCTGTGGCTGCTATGCAAGCCAAAGCGGTTGAACAGATTTTTTTCATGTTGTTATGCAAGAGTTTCTTCGGCTTTTCGGGTGCGTACTTCGAGGGTAACCATCCACCAAGCCAATAATATCCAACCCAGAATGGCCGGATAAAATACCCGGCGCATATTGTTGTCGAGATCGTATTGATTGAAACCGGGGTTTCCGCTTTGGCCGGGGTGTAGGCTTGGGTACATGCGGGGCATAATCATTAAAAAAACCACCAGCATTACGTACGCGAAAATGTTGTAAATGGCAGATACGCGAGCGCGTTTGGCCTCATCATCAATGGAGCCTCTCAACAGTTGATAAGCAAAATAAAACAACAAAGTTATAGCAGCTCCATTCAGTTTTGGATCGTTTGCCCACCAATCTCCCCAGGTGAAACGCGCCCAAACCGATCCGGTAATCACACCCAGCACACCCAATAGAATACCAACCTTGGCAGAAGAAGCTGCCCAGCGGTCTTGCTCAAGGTCAAAGTGATTTAAATAGGATAGGCTTTTGATGAGGGAAACGGTTAAAATGGCCATCATGGCAAACCACATGGTTACGTGGAAGTAGAGGTTGCGAATGGTTTCGTGAAGAATGTTGAGCCTGGGCACGGGGCCAAGGAAACCCTCAACCAAGGTGTGCAATACCAGAAACACCCCAAGTGCTTTCCAACCGTGTTGTTTGATCCAGTTCATCGTAAAAACGCCGCAAATGTAAGGGTTGACACCCACAAAAGTGCCACGGTCCTTTCTTGGATAGGCTATGCCATCAAGGCTTCGGCCACCCGCAAATCAAACAAGCGGGTGATCTTAATGTTTTCGGGGTTGCCTGCTACGGTTGCCAGACTAAATCCTTGGCGCTCCCAAACCGAGGCATCGTCTGTGAAGTCAGGCGACTCCTCGGTATCGTACGCCTTTTTCAAGGCCCCCAGTCGAAAGGTTTGGGGTGTTTGCACCAGGCAAAAGGCATTGCGATCTGCCGATTGGGAACCTGTTGCATCTATGTGCCGAATGGAATCAATGAGAGGAACTACAGGCACTGCAGCGCCAAATTGTTCAGCCGCTTCAAAGCAGCGGCGCACCGTTTCGGTGCTTACCAGGGGCCGCACCCCATCGTGCACGGCAACAAAGCCCTCTGTTGAAGGTATGGCCGCCAAACCCTGC
>JBEIVB010000041.1:0-21363 GCA_040374085.1 Flavobacteriales bacterium
AAAGGGGCTAAACGGCTGTCCGGATCGCGATGGGGATGGCATCATGGACAAATACGATGACTGTCCGGATGTGGTGGGAGAGGTCGCATTCAAAGGCTGTCCGGATCGTGATCACGATGGCATTCCCGATTCTGAAGACCGCTGTCCCATTGATGCGGGAACGGAGCAGTTGAAAGGCTGTCCGGATAAGGACAAAGATGGGATAGGGGATAGCGATGATGCCTGTCCGGATCAACCGGGACCTTCGAACAACCGGGGTTGTCCAACCGATCGGGACAACGATGGAGTTGCGGATGTGGATGATCATTGTCCGGATCAACCCGGAGATGTGGAGCGCAAAGGATGCCCTAAAGAAGATACCGATCAAGATGGATTGGAAGATGCCGAGGACGGTTGCGTGAACACTCCCGGTCCCAAAGAAAACCATGGTTGTCCGGTTTTATCGGATGCAGACCAAGAACTTATTCGCAAAACTGCTGCTGAAATCCTGTTCATTGAGCCCGGTGTAGAGTTAAAACCCACCTCTTATTCTCCGTTGGAGGAATTGGCGCGTTGGTTGGAGGCTCATCCTGCGGCCCTGCTGTTGGTATCTGCACATACGGACAGCGAGGGTGCCCAAACCGATAAAATTACCCTTTCAAAGGAAAGGGCGGAGTCTGTTCGTCAGTTCTTAATCAGCAAAAACATCAATCCTTTGCGGGTTACCACCGCCTATTATGGCGGAGCCAAACCCGTTGCGGACAACAACACCCCTGAAGGCAGGTTGCGGAACAATCGCGTTGAACTGGCCATAAAATTCAAATAACGAAAGAATGATGAAACCCATGGATGCCTATTTGGTAACCGGTTATCGGTCTCCGGTAGGGAAGGCCCCCAAGGGCAGCTTGCGCAGCGTTCGGCCAGATGACCTTGCTGCTTCGGTGATACGGTATATGTTGGATACGCTGCCCGATTTTGACAGAACCCGAATAGACGATGTGGTAGTAGGCAATGCAACGCCCGAGGCCGAGCAAGGCTTGAACTTGGGCCGTATGGTTTCGTTGATGTCGCTGGATACGGATAAAGTTCCAGGGGTAACCGTGAATCGTTATTGCGCCTCGGGGTTGGAGACCATTGCTCAAGTGGTTGCTCGCATTCGCGCTGGCATGGGGCATTGTTATGTTGCAGGGGGTGTAGAGAGCATGAGCCCGATTCCATTTGGTGGTTGGCGCATTGTTCCAAATTACGAAGTGGCCAAGCGCAATCCCGATTGGTATTGGGGCATGGGACTTACTGCAGAGGCGGTTGCTCGGGAGTACTCGGTTAGCCGTGAGGACCAAGACGCCTTTGCCTTTGCTTCGCATCAGAAGGCCATTGCGGCTCAGCAACAAGATCTCTTTGCGGGCCAGTTGGTGCCCATCAAGGTAACCGAGCACACTGTAAATGAAGAGGGCAAGCGGGTAACGCGTGAATCTCTTTTCAGCAAGGATGAAGGGCCTCGAGCCGATACCAGTTTAGAGGCCTTGGCAAGGTTGAAACCGGTTTTTGATGTGAGGGGAAGTGTAACGGCCGGAAACAGCTCACAGACCTCAGACGGTGCTGCCTTCATGTTGGTTATGAGTGAGGCAATGCTTAAAGAAACGGGCTTGCAACCTGTGGCGCGTCTGGTGCATTATGCAGTGGCCGGGGTTGCTCCACGCATCATGGGTATGGGCCCGGTTGAGGCTGTGCCCCGGGTGTTGAAGGAGGCCGGTTGGGCCCTTTCCGATCTAGACCTCGTGGAGTTGAACGAGGCTTTTGCCTCTCAAAGCATAGCGGTTATGCGCAAGCTCGACATGGATCCGGAGAAGGTGAACGTGAATGGGGGCGCCATTGCTTTGGGTCACCCTCTAGGATGCAGCGGGGCCAAGCTTACCATTCAGCTGATTCATGAACTCAAGCGCCGCGGCAAGCGCAGGGGCATGGTTACCATGTGCGTGGGAACCGGTCAGGGAGCAGCCGGACTAATCGAGCTGTGTTGACCCACCCAAGCCTTGCGTTTTTTAGGGTATTGCACGTTCATTTTTGACCTACCTTTGTACCTCATTCGTTCTCATGTCTAAAAACCCTCGGGTAGCTTTTTCTAATCAACAAAGCCCCTTCTTCGAAGCATTGAAAAGCAGAGTAGATGCCTACTTTGACGAACAGAAGATTCGTCCAAGCGGCAACTTTCGGCTTTATGGCAAAGCTATTTTCCTGATTTGCCTCACCGTGGCCACTTACATAGGGCTGGTATTCGTTGACTTACCCATTTGGGCCTCTATTTCCCTCTGTGTGCTCATGGGTTTTAACCTTGCCGCTATTGGCTTCAATGTCATGCACGACGGTGCGCATGGGTCCTTCTCCCGAAAGACCTGGGTAAACAACCTAATGGCCAACAGCCTCGACGCAATGGGTGGAAGCTCCACGATGTGGAAAATCAAGCACAACTTCAATCATCATACCTACACCAACATTGATGGGTTGGATGACGACATCGACATTCGGCCTTTTCTCCGCATCAACGAAGACCAAACCAAACATTGGTTTCATCGTTTTCAGCATTATTATTTCGTGCTTTTGTACGCTCTAACCTACTTGTTGTGGGTGTTTTTTCTTGACTTTAAGAAGTATTTCTCCGGGAAAGTTGCAGAACTTCCCTTTCGTAAATTCACCGTAAAAGAGCACATTTTGTTTTGGGGAGCGAAGACTTTTTATTTCAGTGTTTTTCTGCTGATCCCGGCATTTCGCGTGGGTGTTGTGGAAACCATAGTCGGATACCTCCTTGTGTGCTTGGTGTGTGGATTGATCATCAGTATTGTGTTTCAGTTGGCTCATGTGGTGGAGGGACCTCAGTTTCCTGTTCCGGATGAAAAGAAAAAAATCAAAACAGAGTGGGCGGTTCACCAGCTCCTTACCACTGCAAACTTTGCTACCCGCAGCAAACTCATTTCCTGGTTTGTTGGAGGTCTGAACTTTCAAGTGGAGCACCACCTGTTCCCCCGAATCAGCCACATCCATTACCCAGCCATCAACAAATTGGTTAAAGACACGTGCGCTGAGTTTTCGGTTGCGTATTTTGAGTTCCCCACCTTGGGAAGTGCAATTAAATCGCATGTGGTTCACCTCAAGAAAGTGGGTAAGGCAGCTTAATTGGGTGCTCTGTGTTTTAGGGGGCTTCTCACAGACGGCGCTTTCTCAAGCACCCTCATCCTTGTCCTTTAAGGTTGCGCTAACACAAGATTCGCTCTCCAACACCTTCACTTTTCCGGATGGACCTTCTTGTACCTCCATCAACATCTACCGGAAACCGGTAAACTCTTTTTATTGGACTCTTAAAGCAACTTTGCCGGCGGGAACTTTCTTCTGGACGGATTCGAATTTAGTTGCTGGAGCTATTTGGGAATATAAATTCGAGGCAACCTGTCCTCCAAACAGTCCACTACAATTTCTTGCGGTCCCAAATCGTCTCGCACCCCGTCACAATCAGGGCGTGATGATGGTGGTTTTTGGTGCTATGTCTGAACAGGATTCTCAACAACTAAGTCCCTATTACGATCGATTGATAAAAGATTTGACTTGTGATGGTTGGAACGTGTTGATTCACTACATGAGTGTCGGTGAAAACGATGCGGCTCTTCGTAGTTGGGTGCAGGATCAGATGGTGCAGCATCCCGCTCCTTTTCATTCACTTTATCTAATTGGAGAAGTTCCTGTGCCTTATTCTGGTTTGATTTATCCCGATGGCCATCTCAACCACAAAGGTGCATGGCCGGCCGATACGTATTATTCATTTTCAGAGAACGTTTTTTCCGATTCGTTGATTTCCGATGCATCTGCAGGTTACGTAGCCAACCACAACCTTATCGGAGATGCCAAATGGGATCAGAGTTTTTTTCCGGATACGACTCAGGTTTTCGACATTGGTGTGGGGCGTATTGCCTTTGATCATTTGCCCGCATTTGGCATGTCCTCGGCCGAATTAACCATTCGTTATCTAAATCGAACCCATGCCTACCGTAGGGCAGATTTTCGATTGGAGCCCAGGGCATTTATTTCCGACGGTTTTGGCTACTTTGGAGGAGAATCTTTTGCAACTGCGCCCATCCGCAATGGGCAAGCTCTTTATGGAGTGGGTCAAACAACTTCTTTGAGCAATTTTCCCTTCGATCCAAATGAGAATTGCCAGTTTTACTTTCTGTGCGGTTCTGGCACTTTTTCCAGTTGTGGAGGAACGCTGAATGTTGGAATGTTGGTTAACCAGGTATCCTACGCCGGATTTTGCAGCATGTTTGGCAGTTATTTTGGCGATTGGTACACCAACAACAATCTTCTCCGAGCAACTCTTGCTGCAGATGGATATACACTCACAAATTGTTGGAACGGAAGACCGTTGTGGACTTTCCATCATATGGGAGCAGGGTATCCGGTTGGATACTCAGCCAAATGGGCCATGAACAACAGCATCACCTATCCCAGTAACTACGGAGCACGATTTGCACACATTGGCTTGATGGGCGATCCCGGGCTTCGTTTGCATGTGGTGAAGCCTCCTTCTAATTTGTTTGTTTCTTCCAATGATCAGGGAGTTGAGCTTACGTGGGTTGCCTCGCCTGAAGCTACCCACGGATATTATATTTATCGTCAGAATCCGGCCACCTTGGCTTTTGAAGTGCTCAACACCGGCGATCCTGTTTTTTCCAACTTCTTTGTTGATGCTCAACCCCTTGCGCAGAATACGGCTTATATGGTGCGCGCCTGCAAATTGGAGGAGCATCCATCGGGTTCTTATTACAATTTGTCTCTGGGGGTTTTGGAGTATGGTCAGGGAGTAGTCAACCAGGCTGCTGAGGTAGCCCTTTCGGCAAGTTTGAAGGTTTTCCCAAATCCCAGCAACGGCTCTTTTTCAATGAAAACAGAGGAACTGCCCTCAGGTAATTATAGTTTAGAGGTTGTGGGTGTGAAGGGTGATGTCTATTTTTCCGGAACTTTCTCGGCCGATCAAATTCATCGGGGTGTTGCAGTTTCCTGCAAAACCGCAGGTGTATATGTTGCACGGATTGTGAATCAAAACAAAGGAATTGTATGCAGCAAAAGGGTGGTGGTATTGCCTTAATGAGAATGGTTTTTTTGTTGTGGCTTTTTGTTCCCTTGTTAGGAGGTGCTCAAACGGTGTTGCTCGACAAAGAGGTGGCGGTTCAGCAGCGCACACCACTTTGGGGGCCTAACCGTAAATTTGATCAGCGATTCAGCTTTGCTTATGGTTGGCGCATGCCGTCTTTTTGGAATCGTTCTACCGAGATGCGGGGAGTTATCCCGGCCTCTTGCCAGATTGGATTTTCCTGGAATTTCAGGGCGCGTCTATTCTCTGGATTTTCTGTTGGTGCACAGGCCAGTTTCCTTTTTCACAACATCAACCTAAGCAACAATGCTGCATTGTTGAGCGATGCCGAGCGTTGGATGCCCGGGGCTGCACCCGATCGTTTTCGTTACATCAAACGCAGCCTGAGCGCAGCGCCTTTTCTTCGGTTTCGCTTGCCTTCTCCGAAAGGCGATGATCAGGGCATCTTTCTTGATTTGGGTGCACGCTTGGAATGGTTTTTCTCCAATGCGCTAAAAGTTAGGGGAGAACCAGGCCCCATGCTTCCGCCAGCTTCCAGCACGCTGGTGATATGGCGAAATCTTGGTTATTTTAAAGAATGGTCGTCGAGTGTTTGGCTTCGCGTGGGTCGCTCAAAGAGGGCCCTTTTTATTCAACACATTCTCTCTCCTGAGCCTTTTCCTGCAGCCGAGCTTTTTGGACCCGGCAGCAGCCAATTCATCAATGGTAAACCCAACATGCCGAGCCTCATCATTGGCCTTGAACAATACTTTTAGATTATGAAAACAACTGCCGAACTTAAAGAAATTGCCAATCAGGTGCGTCGCGACATCGTACGCATGGTGCATGCCGTTAACTCTGGGCATCCCGGAGGATCGCTTGGCTGCACCGACCTGCTTACTGCACTGTATTTCCGCGAGATGCACCATAACCCCGGCACCTTCGACATGGAAGGTAAGGGTCAGGATGTTTTCTTTTTATCAAATGGACATATTTCTCCGTTGTTTTACAGCGTTTTGGCACGCAGCGGTTATTTTCCTTTAACCGAACTGGCTTCATTTCGCCGCATCAACAGCCGACTTCAAGGTCATCCTACCACGCATGAAGGATTGCCGGGGGTACGCATCGCCTCAGGGTCTCTGGGCCAAGGGCTATCTGTGGCTGTAGGAATGGCCCAGTCTAAGCGGTTGTTGAACGATGCAGGGCGTGTGTTCTGCTTGATGGGAGATGGAGAGTTGCAGGAAGGTCAGATTTGGGAAGCGGCTTTGTACGCCGGAGCCAAATCCATTGGCAACCTTGTTGGCATCGTAGATTGGAATGGTCAGCAGATTGATGGCAGCACCGAATCGGTGGTGAGCCTCGGCGACCTTCAAGCCAAGTGGGAGGCTTTTGGATGGGAGGTGCGAGTTTTCAATGGAAACGAAATGGAAGAGGTGGTTGTTGCTTTATCCGGCACCCGTAATAGATCCGGTAGCAGCAAACCATTGGTATTGCTTATGCAAACCGAAATGGGAATGGGCGTCGACTTCATGATGGGCTCACACAAATGGCACGGTGTTGCCCCCAACGATGCGCAATTGGCCGAAGCATTGGCTCAATTGCCGGAGACGCTGGGCGATTACCCGGCTTAATTTCTGGTCTTGAATAAAAAAATTGGGGTTATGATAACCCCAATTTCTTTTTTATTCCTTCTGTGGTTTGAGAACTAGGTCGCTCAATGGGATGACCCAAAGCACGATCCCAAATCAGGGAAGCCATTACGCCTAAGGCCCTAGAAACGCCAAACAATACCGTATAAAAATCGTGCTCTTTCATGCCGTAATGCATGAGCAGAGCTCCGGAGTGCGCATCTACGTTTGGCCACGGGTTTTTAATTTTACCGAGGGATTCCAAAATTGGGGGCACCACTTCGTACACCATCTGAACCGTTTCGCACAGGTCGTCGTGCTTGATGTAGCGGCGGTAAAACTCCTGCTGAGCAGAGAAGCGTGGGTCTGTTTTGCGCAGCACAGCGTGGCCATAGCCCGGAACCACTTTTCCTTCGGCTAGTGTGCGCTTCACATATTCAGAAATTTGCTCTTTGGTAGGAAGGGTGGTGTTCAACTCACTCAGCATGGTCAACAACCAAGAAACAACCTCTTGGTTGGCCAATCCATGCAACGGCCCGGCAAGTCCGTTAAGACCAGCTGCAAAGGAGAGATAGGGGTCGCTCAAAGCAGAACCCACCAAGTGCGTGGCGTGTGCAGAAACGTTTCCTCCTTCGTGATCGGCATGAATGGTGAGATACAAACGCATCAAACGTTTCATATCAAACTCCTCATAACCCAACATGTGTGCGAAGTTCGCTGCCCAATCGAGTTTTGGATCGGGCTCTATATGTACTTCATTGTAATATGTACGGCGGTAAATGTAGGCTGCAACTCGGGGAAGACGCGCAATCATGTTCATCGCATCCTCGTAACAATAATCCCAGTAATCTTTCTTGGAAATTCCTTTGCGGTAAGCAGCGGCAAAGAGCGACTCGGTTTGCATGGCCATCACGGCAATGCTGAACTGGGTCATGGGATGGGTGCTTTTAGGCAAACGGTCGAGCACATCGAACACGTGCTTGGGCACTACACAGCGCCTGGCCCAATTGTTGGATACATTGTGAACGTCATCGTAATCGGGCATCTCGCCTACCAACATCAAGTAGAAAATGCCTTCAGGTAGAGGCTCGGTTCCGCCCGGCGCTTTGGGCAGTTTTTCGCGCAGTTCCGGAATGGAATAGCCACGGAAACGGATGCCCTCTTGAGGGTCGAGTTTAGAGGTTTCGGTAATCATGCCCACCATGCCTTTCATGCCTTGGTATACATCGGCTACGGAGTATTCACCCAGCTTGGTAGAGCCATGGGCTTTCAACATTTCTTTAATCTCTAAGGCCATTGGTTTGGCCTTGGCAATGAATTTTTCTTTTAAGGTGTCCATGTGTGGGTGTAAATCGGTGTACGAAACAATTAGATGTAGCGAAAGGTTTTGCCCGGATAATGAGCCTGTTCTCCTAATTCCTCCTCTATGCGTAGGAGCTGGTTGTATTTGGCCATGCGATCGGAGCGAGATGCCGACCCGGTTTTTATTTGTCCGGTGTTGAGTGCAACGGCAAGATCGGCGATGGTGCTGTCTTCTGTTTCTCCGCTGCGGTGGCTCATTACAGCTGTATAGCGGTTGGCTGTGGCTAGGGCAACGGCATCAAGGGTTTCGGTTAGGCTGCCGATTTGGTTCACCTTCACCAAGATCGAGTTGGCGATGCCTTGGTCAATGCCCGATTTGAGTCGGGTAACGTTGGTAACGAATAAATCATCGCCCACCAACTGCACTTTGTTTCCGATGGCATCGGTAGCCATTTTCCAGCCCTTCCAATCGTCCTCTGCAAGTCCATCTTCAATGGAGGCAATGGGATATTGGTTGCACCAGTTGGCCCAGTACTGAACCATTTCTTCGCTGGTGAGTTTTTCGCCGGTTGATTTTTTAAAGTGGTACACGCCTTCTTCTGCAACATAAAATTCGCTGGAGGCGGCATCCATCGCAATCCAAATGTCTTCGCCGGCACGGTACCCTGCGCCTTCAATGGCTTGTAGAACGGTTTCAATGGCTTCTACGTTGGATTTGATGTTGGGGGCAAAGCCGCCTTCATCGCCCACGTTGGTGCTGTACCCCTTGCTTTTCAGCACCTTTTTTAAATGATGAAACACCTCGGTGCCCATACGAAGGGCATCGGAAAAGGAAGATGCGCCAAAGGGCATGATCATAAACTCCTGAAAATCAATGCTGTTATCGGCATGTGAACCGCCGTTCAGGATGTTCATCATGGGCACCGGCAGGGTGTGGGCGTTTGCACCGCCTACATAACGGTAAAGAGATAGCCCAGACTCCAATGCTGCGGCCCGCGCGGTTGCCAGTGAAACACCGAGAATTGCGTTGGCACCCAAGCGGGCTTTGTTGGGTGTGCCATCGGCCTCCAACATAGCGGCATCGATGCGGCGCTGATCGTGCACCGGAAGCCCGGTAAGGGCTGGCACCAGCACTTCATGCACGTTGTGCACCGCCTTTAAAACCCCTTTGCCCAAGTAAACCTCAGCATCGCCATCGCGCAACTCTACTGCTTCGTGGGTGCCCGTACTGGCCCCGCTTGGAACGGCTGCACGGCCAACAAAGCCGTTGGTTGTAACAACGTCTACTTCTACGGTCGGGTTCCCCCTCGAATCAAGAATCTGGCGGGCCTTAATGGCTTTTATGGTGCTCATGGATGGAAAAAAAGCAAGGAATTCCCTGCGAAGGTACGCGATTCGGGAGATTCTGCAAACTCAGAATACAGGTTGATGGAGCGCGGTTTAAAGAATTAATTAAAAGTTATAACGTGCGACGTTTCTGTCCGCTCCAGATGCAGCTCAAAAGGAGGGTCTGATAAAAAAGACATTGCCAAATCGGGCCATTCAATCCAACAATAATCGCCGCTGATTAGGCATTCTTCGAGCCCGGCATCCCAAAAGGCCTCCGGTGTCTCGAGACGGTAGAGGTCGAGGTGGTGAATGAGGCTTCCGTTTGGCAGCTGGTATTGGTTGGCAAGGGAAAAGGTGGGAGAAGTTGGATGGTCCAATGCCCCCAATTCTTTGCAAAGTGCCGTTACCAGAGTTGTTTTTCCGCTGCCCATTTCTCCTCTCAAAAGCCATACGTTGCGGTTTCCGGCTGCTTTGAGCAAGGTGCGCGCTGCTTCGGTAAGCCCCTCCCAATCGCCTTGTTTTACCTCAAGTTTCATCACGACTGAGCCTTTGGGCTGAGCACCACAAAAGGAATCATAACCTCTTCCATAGAAATGCCCCCATGCTGAAAGGTGTTGCGGTAGTAATTCACGTAGTGGTTGTAGTTGTTTGGATAGGCAAAGAAGCGGTCTTCTTTGGCAAAGATGTAGCAGGAGCTAACGTGCTGCTTAGGCAGGAAGGCATCGGTGGGATTGCGGATTTCGAATACATCTTTTTTGTTGTAGTCGAGGTTCTTGCCCGTTTTGTATCTCAGGTTGGTGTTGGTGTTGCGGTCGCCCACCACTTTCGAGGGCTCGGTAACCCGTACGGTTCCATGATCGGTGGTGATGACCAAACGGATGGGTTTTTCGGCCAAGGTGCGCAGAATTTCAGCCAGAGGAGAGTGTTCAAACCAGCTTCGGGTTATGCTTCGGTAGGCTGACTCGTCCTCGGCCAGCTCCCGAATGATTTCCATTTCGGTACGGGCGTGGGAAAGCATGTCAACGAAATTATATACGATAACATTAAGCTTGTTCCCTTGCAGGTTCGACAGGTTCTCGGCCAACTTTTTCCCGGCGTTCACCTGTGTTATCTTGTTGTAGCTGGTTTTTACGGTTTTTCCCTGTCGCTTAAGCTGTTCGAGCAGCAAGGCTTCCTCGTGCAGATTTTTCCCTCCTTCCTCCTCGTCGTTTACCCACAGATTTGGAAAGCGCTTTTCTATCTCAGAAGGCATTAACCCGGCAAACATGGCGTTGCGGGCATATTGTGTGGCGGTAGGCAAAATGGAAAAGTACAGATCGTCTTTGTCCGTTTTGTACCATTCATTGATCATAGGTTGTATAATTTTCCATTGATCGTATCGGAGGTTGTCGATCACAACCCAATATACCGGAAGGCCCTCGTCAAGCAAAGGCATGATGCGGTTTTTAAATAGGGTGTGGGAAAGGGTAGGGGTGTCGGAATTGGCTCCGCGCAGCCAGCTCAAATATTGATGCTCTACAAAACGCGAGAATTGAAGATTGGCCTCGGCTTTCTGGGTGATGAGGATGTCGAACATGCTCGAGTCGTTGGATCGCTCCAACTCCAGTTCCCAATACACCAGCTTGCGGTATACGTCCATCCAGCCTTCGGTGGTGAGGCGATCTCCGAGGGTCATGCCTATTTTCCGAAACTCCTGCTGGTAGTTGGTGGTGGTTTTTTCGCTGATGAGGCGCTTGTTGTCTAGGTTTTTTTTGATGGAGAGCCAGATCTGTTTGGGGTTCACCGGTTTGATGAGGTAGTCGCTGATTTTGGAACCAATGGCATCGTCCATGATGTGCTCTTCTTCGCTCTTGGTAATCATGACCACCGGCAGATGCTCCTGCTGGGCTTTGATGCGGCTTAGCGTCTCCAACCCCGAAATGCCGGGCATATTTTCATCGAGCAGCACCAGGTCTACTTCATTGTCTTCCAGGGCTTTAAGGGCATCAACCCCGTTGGTGGCGGTGATGACCCGGTAGCCTTTTTCTTTCAAAAATAGGAGGTGGGCGTTCAGCAGATCCATCTCATCGTCTGCCCATAATATGGTTTGTTCCATGCCGTAAATTTAGCCTTAACGCAAGATGCAACCTTTTCGCTTGCACGTTTTTCTGTAAACGGGTTAATAAAGGTTAAGCGGGCGTGGCTGAAAATCAAAGCCATTTCTCTAACTATCTGTAAATGTGAACGTAGCATACATTGTGAATATCTTCCCCCCACAGGACTTCACATTGATTTAACTTTGAGGCATGGAGCAAAGCAACAACCCAGCCGGTACCAATACTCGTCGTAAAGCCCGAAAAGTGGATGTCTCTGCCGTATCGTCCGAATACGGAAAAGTGCCGCCACAAGCGGTTGACCTCGAAGAGGCGGTGTTGGGTGCCATGATGCTCGAGAAGAATGCGGTGAATCAGGTGATCGATGTGTTGAAGCCCGAGAGTTTCTACAAAGAAGCGCATCAGCACATTTATGAAGCGATGACCCAGCTTTTTGCGAATACCGAGCCCATCGATTTGCTTACCGTTACCAATCAGCTGCGGAAGAACGGCAAGCTGGAGATTTCCGGCGGTGCTTATTTCATTACCTCGCTCACCAACCGTGTGGGATCCGCAGCCAATGTGGAGTTCCACGCCCGCATTGTTTCCCAAAAGTACATCCAGCGCGAACTTATTCGCATTTCCAGCGAGACGTTGCGCGATTCTTATGAGGAGACCTCGGATGTGTTCGAGTTGCTCGACCAGGCCGAAAGCAACCTCTTCGCCATTGCTGAAAGCAACATTCGCAAGAATTACGATTCCATGGGCAGCCTCATTACCCAAGCCATTAAGCAGATTGAGGTTGCGCGCAACCAAACGGGTGGACTCAGCGGGGTTCCTTCCGGGTTCTCAGAGCTGGACCGCATCACCAGCGGTTGGCAGAAATCGGATTTGGTGGTTATTGCAGCTCGTCCGGGTATGGGTAAAACAGCGTTTGTGTTATCCCTTGCCCGCAATACGTCCGTAGATTTTAAAAAGCCTCTTGCCATCTTCAGTTTGGAGATGAGCTCGGTGCAGTTGGTGAATCGCCTCATCAGCGGAGAAACCGAACTCCCCGCAGAACGCTTGCGCAAAGGCGATCTTCAGGATCATGAATGGGCCCAGCTCAACGCCAAAATCAAGCGCCTCAGCGAAGCGCCTATTTTTATTGACGATACTCCTGCCCTCAACATCTTTGAGTTGCGGGCTAAATGCAGGCGATTGAAAGCTCAGCACGACATTCAAATGGTCATCATCGATTACCTTCAGCTTATGACGGCCGGCGGCGATGGAAAGGGCAACCGAGAGCAGGAAATCAGCAACATTTCCCGATCGTTGAAAGGCATCGCCAAGGAGCTCGACATTCCAATCATCGCCCTCAGTCAGTTGAGCCGTGCTGTAGAAACAAGGGGCGGCAACAAGCGCCCTCAGCTCTCCGATTTACGTGAATCCGGCGCCATTGAACAAGATGCCGACATGGTATTGTTCATTTACCGTCCGGAATATTACGGCATCACCGAAGACGAAAAAGGAAATTCTACCGCAGGCATCGCCGAGTTGATGATTGCCAAGCACAGGAACGGTTCCCTTTCAGATGTGCCCTTGCGTTTCATTGGGCATTTGGCCAAGTTCGAGGATTTGCCGCCGTTGGAAGAAGGCATGCGTTTCTCCGGCGGAGGATCGGGCATGCACGATTTTCAAAATCCTCCAACCATCACTATGCCATCCCGACTAAACAATCTGCCTCCGGGCGATGGAGATGTACCTTTTTAAGGTTATAAAATGGTATAGCGCATTCCGGCATAAATAATTCTGCCGGTAACGGGTCCCCAAATCATACTCGCATCGAATCTCCTTTCAAACGGCTGGTTTGGAAGGTGTAGGGCTTGGGGTTGTAAAAAATCGAATAGATTTTCGCCTCCCAAATACCATTCTGTGTTTTTTCTTTTGTGGGTAATTTGGGCCATCCACATCCAAAAGGTTCCCGTTGCTACAGCCCTGCTTACACTTCCATGATGCGGCATGCGATCCGGCATGAATGCTTCGCCAAACCATTTTCCGGTAACATCAAACTTCCATTTCTCGAAACGCGTGGCATAGGAACCGTTTAATAAAATTCTTTGTCCCGGAACCATAGGCCGGGCAGCAAGCCCGTTCAAAAAAGAGGTTTCTACCCGGTATGCTTTCCAAGCTGCACGAAGCTCCAATCCTTTCCATAATTGTTGCGTGGCTTCTATTTGTAGCGACTGAGCAAATCCTCCTCCTCCTTGGTTGTACACCAAAATGCTGCTTGCATCTGAGTAGAAATCTACCACAACTTGCCGTGTAAACCAGGTTTGAAAAGCATCGGCGCTTAGGCTGCCGGGCAAATTGAACAGTTGAAATTTCCAAAGTGCACTAAGGCCTGCTGTGTAGGCTTGATCGGCTGCTGGTGTTTGGCGAACCTCCAGCACGCGGTTGTTGGCCATAATGTTGGTGTTATCCATGAAGAGGTTGGCCATGCGGGTTCCTCTTCCGCCCGAAAGCCTCAAGGTGAAGCCTTTTGCCGGCATCCAGCGTAGGTTGATTTTTGGAGTATGAAGCCACCCTAGTTGGTTGTGGTAATCGATCCTATAGCCCACAACGGCGGAGAACGCTCCAAGATTATCGAACTGGTATTCGGCAAAGGCACCGGGCACAATGTCGGTTCTGTTGAAGATAGAATCTAGGTATGCCTCGGAATACGCATCGTGCTGAAAGGATGCTCCCGCTTTGTATTTGTGACGGGTATCGCCCAGTATGTCCTGAAAAATAAGATTTGAGTAATAAGAGTTCTGAGTGCCTCTATATCGTTTGTAGCCAAATTGGCTGAATTGGTCCTGTGTGCGTATGTGGTTGATCCAGCCCAAACTGCGGTATGGCGCACCCGGAAAATTGAGGGCGGTTTTGGAAAATGCCTCGGCCAGTCTTTGATTCAGCAAGATGCCGTACGAGCCCGGTTTTTTCTCAACGAATGCTGTTTGCCCACCATATCGCCGGTCTTCCAATACCCGAACGCCAATGAGGGCCAGCCATCTGCCTTTCTGATACTTCCACCGGTTTAAGACGTTAACCTGACTGCCCATGGGAATGTCGATGAACCCATCGCGGTTGAAATCGTTGGCCAGCCAAACGCTGTTGGCATGCACCATTAGATGTTGACTCCAATTTGGGTTGATCTTGCCTGCTCTGTGCAGATTCAGCTCCGACCGGCCGGCAGAGTTTTGGTACACATTGGCCATGTAGCGGTCTTCCTTTTCCGTTTTTTTGAGGTCAATGTTGATGAATCCGCTCAAGGCCTCATAGCCGTTTACCACACTTCCGTTTCCTTTGGCAATGTCTATGCTTTTTACCCAGGTGCCGGGCATGAGGCCCAAGCCATAGGAGGCAGACAATCCGCGCAACAAGGGAATGTTTTCGAACAGCACTTGAGTAAAGATGCCTTCCAATCCCAACATAGAAGCTTGACGGCCGCCCGATAAGGCATCGGTGGCGGTTACGTCTACGGTGGCATTGGTTTCGAAGCTTTCGCTCAGATTGCAGCAAGCCGCTTTTTTTAACTCTCCTTCACTGAGGGTTTCTGTTCCAATGGTTTTAAAGCTTGAACGTTGTAGGGTAGACAGATTGCTTTTTACTTCCAGCGCTTTGAGTTGTACTCCTTCCTTGAGGATGAATTCCACTGCATCACCCAATTTTATCACCCAAACACTATCGCTTTGCATACCGGAATATTGGGCATACAACCATGCAGGAAGAGGTGCAGTAGACAGATGTGCACTCCCCAGGCTATCGGTTATCGCCTCCGGCTTTCCTTTCCTCCAACCTACACTTGCACCCATTAAAGGCGAATTTTCTCCGGATTTATCGCGCACCAAAACCCGAACAGGTTGTGTTTGCGCGGCAGCCTCAAACGCCAGAAAAATTCCAGCCAACACCAAGCGCATTGTGGCGGAACGATTGACTTTCCACCTAAATACATTTCTCAAAAACCACGTAAACATGCCGCTTGGGTTAGCGCAGCAAATGTATCATACCTTTGCGCTCGTAGGTCTTGCCTTTTACCGTGTACAGGGTAAGGTTGTAGGCGTAGCCTCCTTGTGGGCAATCCTGTCCTCCAAATGTCCCATCCCAACCCTCATTCGCTTGCTCGCTCGAGAAAACCGTTTCTCCCCAACGGTTCTTAATCAGCATGCTGTAGGTTTTTGCACCCAGCACCACCGGCAAAAAGCGCTCGTTGCGTCCATCTCCATTTGGCGAGAATGCGTTGGGAATCCACAAGCGAATTTCCGGGTACACATACACGTCCTGAACCAAGGAATCCAGGCAACCAACCGCGTTTTCAATCCGCTGCACCACGCTGTAAACGCCGGTATCGGAATAGGTATGCTGCAGATTTCCAGCTCCATACAAGGTTCCGTCTCCAGTTGAAAGAGAAACGGAAATGCCGCCCGAAGAAAGGTCATATAGGTTTATGGTTGGGGCAAAAATGGAAACTCTTTGCGAGTCCACCACGAAGCGAGCCATGGCAGCGGGTTCAAACCGAATGGAGTCGGGTAGTGCCATCACCAAGGTATCTTTGCATCCGGTTAACGTTATAATGGTTAAAGTGGGCAGATAGGAGCCTGCATTTGGATAGGTATAGGTGGGTTCGGATGTACTTAGGATGCTCCCGTCGCCCATATTCCATTGATACGAAATGGGAGTTTCGGCAAAAGAGGTATCGAGAAGTTGCACGGTAAAAGGGGTGCAGGTGCTTGCGCCCACTATACCCGGGCCAATGCGTGGCCTTTGGTACACGCGAACGGTATCTGAAGTACTTTTTGCACAACCGTTCTGAAACATGGTTAAGGTTATGGGGAAACTCCCGGCTGAGGCGAAGGATACCGGCCCTACGATGCTGTCTGTAGATTGCAGTATACTGGCATCGCTGCCAAAATTCCACAGCAGAGTTGCCTGGTTGCTGAAGGAGCCGGATGCAGTGAAGATAAAATAATTTTGGTCCTCGCACTGATTCACAAAAGAAGAATCGTTGAAGGGATAAATAGAAGGTTGTAAAAGTGGATACACCAAAAATGGCTCTTGAATTTGGTTGGTGCATCCGTTGCTGTCTGTAGCAGCCAAGGTAACCACGTAAATTCCGGTATCCGGGAAGAGGTAATTCGGTTCCGCTAAAATACTGGTATCCGACAATGTGCCTGCATCACCAAAGTTCCAAAGGTATTGATGGGTGCCCGATGTCTCGTTTTGAAAATCTACCTGTAAGCCCACACAGTATCGGGTTGCATCACCAATGTTGGGCTGAGGCAAAGGATGTACCCTCAGTTGCGCCTCGAGGGTGTCGGCGCATGTAAATTGAGATATGATCACTTGCGCGGTGTAGGTTCCGCTGTCGGGCAAGGTTAAGCCATTCACGGTGGACAGGTTCGACCCCGGTAAATTGGAACCGGGAGGGAATGTCCATTGAAAGGTTGCAGATGGATCGTACGTGCCGCCTACGCTCAAAGAGAATGCGTTGCCTGCTAAACATACACTGGGTGGATTTGCCAGGATAGGTGCCAGAAGGGGAAGGATATCGAAGGTGGTGGTTGCCGTATCAATGCAAATTCCACCACCGTTGCTGGCTATAAGGGTAATGGTATAAGTGCCCGGGGCCGGATAGGTGAAAGTGGGTTCAAAAGCGGTGGAGGTATCGGTTGTTGTTCCGGATATGCCAAAGTCCCAAAGATAGCTGGTGCTGTTTACGCTGGAATTGTCGAAGACAACGCTAAGGCCGGTACAATCGGTGGTTTGGCTGGGTACAGCGGCAATGGCGTTTTGGCAGGGTAAGACGTTGAATTGGAAGTCGCGTTTCGATTCGCTTAAGAATACCCCGTTTCGGTATTCCGATACGCATACGCCTACCACATATTGGCCAAATGCACTGGGGGTACCCGTTAGCTGACCGGTTTGCGGATTCAGCTGCAGGCTTGGATTAGAGGCTAAAGGGTATGTGCTCGTATAATTGGCCGTAAACGTTACCGAACCAAAGGGTGGCGGAGAGGGTGGATTGGGTGCAGGCAAGACATTGCTGGCTCCGCTGTATGGAGTGCAGAAGTAATAAACCAGCGAGTCCCCGTCAGGATCGGATGCAGAATGGTCGTAGTCTAAGGGTGTGTTGATGCAGAGGAATACCGGTGGTAGGGTATTGAAACGAGGATTGCTGTTCGGTACATTGCCGTTGGTGTTGTCTGGAATGTGGGCAGTATAGGTAGAACCGGTTTGGTCGGGTGCCACCAAGTTTACGATGCTGGTATTTCTACAGCAACGCTCGTACACCAAATCGTATCCACCCGGAATCGGCGGTAATGATATGGTGTCTACATAATACGACCGCTCTACACAGACGTTGCCCGGGGGAACAATGCAAGGACTTAGGTTGGGGTCGTTTACGAAAGCAGCCCCCGGGAAAGGAATTTCGAGGGTCGTTATTAACGCACCGTTGTTGTAAATACCTATAGGTGCTAATTGGTCAAAGGGTGCTGCGTTGGGTGCAAAGCAATCGCGATAAATCTTTAGGGTAATTTCATATTGGTTGTTTCCCAAGTAGGTGTAATACAATTCCCCACCGATGATGTGAAAAGCGGAGACAGGAGAAGCATTGCCCAGCAGCAGCAACCAGCAGCCCCACACCCGAAGAATGGTAAAAAGGCGTATAGAAGGATTGTGCTGGAACATATAAATGACCGCAATAGGATTCTTCGAAGATACCCACAAAAGAAGTCTTACCAACTATGTATTCTGAATCCAGCAACAAAATTCAGCAGCTGGGCTCCATAGCTTTGATCAAATCAACAATATACTTAAGATGATTGCCCGGTTATGGGCCAGCCTAAGAACGGTTGCGGATGGAAATTAGCGCAGTAGGGTTACAAACCCATTCAAGGGTTTACGGACACCTAAAAATTCAACGGTGTAATAGTAAGTCCCGGTTTCAGACCCCTTGCCGTCCCATGCATTTTCATCGGTGTAATTGTCCCATTTTTGAACCAGGTTGCCCCAGCGGTCATAAATGTTTACGCGGGTGTTTGGAAATTCGGCAATGCCTGAGATGATGAATCGTTCGTTGCCTCCCGTTCCATTTGGGGTGAAGATGTTTGGAATGGATATGGAGCAACTCACTTTAGTTTCCACCATAACGGTGTCTTCAGCAGTTGTTTGGCAGACATCGGTTACCACAATGCGGTAAGTGTGGGTGCCTCGGGCAATTACCGAGGTAGTATCGGCAAATGGATTTACGATGGTATCGTTTCCGGTAAAAGCAGACCATTGGTATGTGTAGGGAGCCAAGCCTCCTTGACCCACCACGCTGATGTAGGCAAATTGCCCGGGGCAAGCAGCGGTATCAACCCCTCCCAGCGCAACCACGGGTGCCCGCAGTGGAACGGTAACAGTGGCTGTGTCGGTGGCCTGTGTGCCGCAGGTGTCTTTTGCCACAACAATTACATCAAGGTTATTGGGCACAGGTAGCGTGTATTGGTTGCCCGGCAGAAAAGGGCCGCCGTTGAAGGAATAGTTTTTTCCAGGGGCGCCACCAGAAGCAGTGGCAAAAAGTACGCCCACATCTCCGGCGCATTGCACCGTGGTATCCCGCATGCTCAGCGCGAGGCCGGAGTATACCGGCACGTTTACCCGAACATGGAGAGTGTCTTGGGTACCGCAGGCACCCGTAACCGTAAGCACGTAGTTGGTGGTAACGTTAGGGCTCACGGTTATACTTTGGCTAAACTGGCCGCCGGGCAACCAGGTGTAAACTAAGGTGCCATTGCCACCTGTAACGGCTGGCGTAAGGGTGGTTGGGGTGCCGGCGCAAATAACGTTCCGGTTGGGTATGGTTGCAATGTTAATTGGAGTAATAACCGGAATGTTGAGCTGAAAGGTATCGGTTGCAACCAAGGTATCACCGCATACCACATCGGTTAGGGTTACCACATACGACCCATTTGCTGTGGGGATAAACGAAAGAAAATCACCAAATTGATTGTTACCCGGACCCGGCCAAAGGAATTGATAATTGCCCGTTCCGCCCGTGCCCGTTGCCAAAAGAGTTACCACATCGCCAGGGCAATCAAGTCCGGATGAGGAAATACTGACTGCAGGTGGCTGTGGAGGAAGGCATTCGGTTATGGTGATTTGAATATCGCGGTAGCTGATGGAGAGCAATTGACCGTTGCGGTATTCTTTCACCGCAATGCCCAACAAGAATGTACCAAAGGCATTGGGTGTTGCGCTCAAAATTCCGGTTACCGGATTCAAAGTCAGGGGCACGCTGCTTGGAATGGGCTGCTCTGTGGTGTACCCAGGTAGCCAATTGATTCCGAAAAAGGTCAATGGCCCCAGGCTGTAACTTTCAAAGGGCTGGTACATTTCATATACCAATGAATCGCCATTCGGATCAACCGCAAGTTGACTGATGCTAAAGGGTTCATTAACGCAAAGCAATATGGGGGGTATTTGGCTGAACACAGGATTGCTGTTGTTCAACGGCATATTGTTTTGCCCAGGAGGAATGGATGAAACAAACAGGGAGTTGGCTGTATTGGAGTTGATGATGGCGTTGTTTCGGCAACAACTGGCAAGCAACAAGTAGGTTGGAAGGGTGCTTGAAGAAACGGTGATTATGCCGGAATACCAACCTTGCGTTCGGCACAGCGTTGTTTGCGAAATCAAACAGTCGGGCGGAACAACTTCCAACACTACATTGCTGTCCTGAGCAAGCCCAAATGTGCCCACAACTGTGTCTGTAACCGCGTCTAAATAAACTGAGTCGGGAAGCGGTATCCCCAGGCAATCTCCATAATACACTACTTGTACAGCATATTGGTTGTTGCCCAAGTATTGGTATTGGATGTTGCCCCCAACAATGTGACTGCTAAAACCTTTATAGGCAATCGGAGCGATGAACAAAAGGAGGAAAAGGATTCGAATTCTTGCCATGAGGTTTTAGTAGAAGCATTTATCTTAAAAGAGTTACAAAGCCATTCAGCGGCTTGCGCGTTCCAACAAATTCAACGGTATAGAAATAGGTGCCGGTTTCAACACCCTTTCCATCCCATGCGCTGTCGTTGGTGTAATTATCCCATTGCTGCACGCGGTTACCCCAACGGTCGTAGATGGAGACTTTGGTGTTGGGATATTCTTGTATGCCTGTGATGATGAATCGTTCATTGCCTCCGGTTCCATTTGGGGTAAACACATTGGGAATGGAGATGGAACACGTTACTTTCATCTCAACTGAAAGGGTATCTTCAGCGGTTGTGCCGCATACTTCCGTTATCACAATTCTGTAATCATGCGATCCACGGGTAACAACTGAAGTGGTATCGGCAAGTGGGTTCACAATGGTATCGTTACCGGAAAAAGCGCTCCATTGGTAGGTGTAAGGAGCTAAGCCACCCTGGCCAACCACGCTTAAATAGGCAAACTGGCCTGGGCAAGCTGCGGTATCAACCCCACCCAAAGCCACCACGGGCGCCCGTTGGGGAACGGTAATGGTTGCAGTATCTCTGGCTTGCGTGGTGCAGGTGTCTTTCACAATAACTATAACATCCAAGGTGTTGGGAACGGGCAACGTAAACTGGTTGCCGCCCACGAAGGGCCCTCCATTGAAGGAATAAAGCTTACCCGGAGCCCCTCCAGAAGCCAAGGCAATAAGAGTGCCTGCATTGCCGGCACACTGAACGGTGGTGTCGCGCACGGTTAGGGCTAATCCCCCATAAACCGGAACGTTTACTCGAACGTGAATGGTGTCTTGGGTTCCACAGGCGCTGGTTACCGTTAGCACGTAGTTGGTGGTAATGTTGGGGTTCACGGTAATACTAGAGGTGCTCTGACCACCGGGCAACCAGTTGAAGGTGTAGGTACCGTTGCCTCCAGCAACCACCGGAGTAAGCGTAGTGAT
>JBEIVB010000007.1:0-46926 GCA_040374085.1 Flavobacteriales bacterium
CGTTGGCGGTTTCGAAAAAAGCACCCAGTTCAGCATGTTGCTTTTCCAAAGGACCATATTGCCTTGAATATGCACCTTGCATGTAAAACGCAGCATAAAGGGAAAACAAAAGATACAGAGCCAAGGCAATCGTTCCAACGAGGTAGATGGGACCTTGCCCAAAAACAACCCATGCCGAAACAATCATAATGCAAGGCATGATGGAATACTCCAGATAACGTTCGGCCTCGCCGATAAAGAGCAAATATTTCCATTTGGTTAGAACAAACCACACCAAGCCCGCACAAGCCCAAGTTTGCCAAAATGCCCAGGTAGAGGGAGCTATCCATTGGGGACAACTGCTGATTAAAAAAGGGCTTATCAGCACAAAAGGCATAGCGGTTATGGCAATGTGTAAAAAGAAGGATTCTTCGAACAGCCACTTGCTAAACTGCTTCCAACTCGATACCCCTTTTATAAAACCGGCAATCTCTCCATATGCCCTCTTAACATAGCTGGGCAGGGTTTGATTGAAGTTTTTATCCTTAAAGAGCCATGACCTCTGGAGATGCAGAAAATAATAGCGCATGTTCCGTATTTGGGAGGTAAGAATCCGCAGGCTATGGCCTCGGGTAAGAAGAGCTGCTCCAAGAAATCCAACGCAAACAATGAGGGGATACCCCCAACCCCAAAGCGCAGAAAACAAGAAGGCAAAAAATACCAAAACCTGCAGGCTAAATTTGGATGAAATGAACTGCGTCCCGGCCAATGCAGCTGATGCTGCTGCCCATACCCAACTTTGGTTGTTGATGGCAATCCAGGCAAAAAATAGGTGGGCAGAATAAAGCGTCTGACCAAATACCCTTGGACTGCCGTGATAAGCCCTAGGACCGTATCCCAATCTGAGAAGCAAAGGAGAAAAAGCAACCATTAGAACAACGCAAACGATGAACTGCCACCGTAAATCTTCAGGAACATTTGGCGTAGCCATCCAAAGCCCAAAGGTTAGAATCAACAGGTTCAAGCCATCAAAAAAAGCTCCTGTAAAGCGCTCTGCGTACGGTCTGATTTTTGATGGGAATGCGGCAAGAAAGTAATGGTATAAAAACGGATACGCATAGCGTTGTGGAAGCGCTGAGTATTTAAAGTGTTTGAATACACGCATTCCGTTTTCGCGAATTTCATCTGCAGCAAACAAATGAAAATAAGTATCGTGGGCGATACTCCAAGGATATTGAATGCGCGGTCGCATACGCAGCCATACCGCAAGGGAGCCACCCAGAATTAATAGGAGAATCGGGACCTCAGGCATGTGGCAAATCAGGTCAGATAATCGAATCGAACATCGTCCCCATCCAGTTTTACCTTGCCTACAATCTTGGCAGGAACACCCAAGGCAATGGAGCAATCGGGTAGGTTTTTGGTTACAACGGCACCTGCACCCACCAAACAGTGGTTGCCAATATGAATGCCTTTACCAATGAAGGCACCGGTGCCTATGAAACAATTGTTGCCGATGGATATGGGTGCATACTCATACGCGCATTTACCCCCGCTTAAGGCCCATTTCACCGAATCATGAGATACAATGTTTACGCCTGCGCTAATGGAGCAATTGCTGCCGATGGTTAACCCACCCGTGCCGTCCAATGCTGTGTAGGGACCAATCCATGTATTTTCTCCTACCTGTACGTCACCCACTACAGTTGCTGTTTGATAAACGGTTATGTTTTTGCCCGGTCCAAATAGAAACTCTCCTCGTTCTTTCCAATCGAATACATCTTCAAGAAAAGGATTTGCTCTCGTATACTTCTCTGAGGTAAAGTTCCTGAGAGCTTGGTGAAGACCCACAAGTTGCTCCAGTAATTTCGACTCATCCTCTGTGAGGTAATTCGACATCCTTTCCAGACGCTGATTCAAATCCATAATACAAGGCTATTTTTTGGGAGATGATGGTTAAACTGAACCTTGCACCAACCCGGGAAAAATGGAATGGGAATGATTGTGTTCAACCATCTCACCAAAGAAAGAAAATTGAATGAACATCTACAAAAGTCAGGCAATAAAGACCTGTACCTATGAACTTCAAAGAGAGAAGATGAAAGACCAGCTTGCTCGAGAAAGCAACTCAGGCGAAGGGAAGTATTTTCTTCTGCCTCAATACGATTGAGCGGGGTCGCAAATTGGGGTGATGCGCACCCACGCGGTTCTGGTAATACAGTTTCGGCAACCCTTTTTTGCAGGTAAGCGCTCATTTAGGAATGGCCTCATTCATAAATATAAAATTATAGTCTGGCTGGCTTAACAGCTCTTCTAGGAAGGTCCTTGTGCCGGTGCCCGGATTGCAGAATTTTTGGGCTTCGAGTTCTGAAATATGGCTCAAGCCATTGGGAAATGCCGTTTTCAGGTTCTGGTAGGGTAGAGGAGAATCGGAATTTAGGTAAACGTGAACCGGATGAAACATAATTACACACAAACCTGCAGGCGGAGAAAAAGAATCTGCCTTCCAGTTGTAGCCCTCCAAAAGAAGGCAATCGTCGTCGGCCCAGCAGAACGGCAATCTGCAAATTTTTCCAACACCTGTTCGCTGCCAAATGGGTTTTATGTGGGTGTAGCCGGGCAAAAATGTACTCGAATCGGCTTTGATGCGCGAGGAGAGAAGATTTAAAATAGGGCCCGATTGAACCACGGCGTGCGATCTGCTGCAAACGGCTTCGGGAAACCAGGAGGTAATCGTTTCAATTACCTCTTCAGGGCTGTTCCCGTGGCTCGACCTCGGTAAAAAATTGGGGTGAATACCCACTTCAACCCATGTTTTTTTTCGAAGTGTTTCTACATATTCGCTGCGGTGTGTCATCATCCACGTAGCTTTTTTCTCGAACCGCTCGAAAATTTCATACGTGAACTCCAGCATATAATCCGGTGCCCAATCTACATCTAAGGTAACGACTACATCCATGCTGAACCTCCTTTCCAAACCGCTTTTAGAATGCCGTGTTTGCCAAATCCGTTGCCGTTATACAACATCCAAACATCGTCATCAATTGAGAAAACATCCATTTTGTCCACCGTTTCTTCTTTGAAATTTTCATCCATTTCAAAACCGGTTACTGCATCATCCTTTCTTGTCCAATGAATACCATCGATGGATTCTGCATAGCCTGCTCGATAAGGAAAGCCATTTCGCTTTACCGGAAACCAAGCATGCCAAAGCGAAGGTCTCTGTATGATGGATAACCTCGAGATGTTTGTTTCGTTCTCCAATAAAGGAATGGCAACTTGCCCCTCACGGTGCCAGTTTATGAGGTCTTTCGACCAGGCTATTTTAATGTTGTACCGGGAGGTGGATTCGGCTCCTCTCCAATTGAACTGGAAGCCAGATAAATAATACATGATGTAATCGGAGCCCAATTTTCGAATGGTTCCGCCTGAAACCATCCAAGGATCGAACGAGCTCCTGTCTAAAACAGGCGCTTCGCTAACTTTATGAAAGGTGAGACCCTCATCATGGCTTACCGCCAATCCCATGGCCGTGTAGAATAGGGGAGGAGGCGATCCCTGGCACCATCCCAAATACATCATATACCAATCCGATCCTTCCCGCCAAATGCTGGTGCATTGAACTCCCTGACCGTCAAAATAGCCCAGGTTGCCCGGAGCCAACACCGGTTGCTCAGACTCCCTAAGTACTTCGTTCGGCATACTGGCATGAACTTCGAAAAAGCCCACATGCGCTCGGTTTTCTTTATCTCGACTTGTGTAGTAAATACGAAGATTGCCGTTTTCGAGCGCAACCGTGGTTGGCAGAGCAGCATGTGAAGCCCGCCAGTCTTTTATGCCATTTGTATTGTAAAATAAACCTTCTCGAACCCAGTTTTGCTTCATTATTTCCGAACCAATATCGTGAACTCAAACAAAGGATAATCGTGGAGAAGCGCCACTTTCTTGGAAAGATTTTTTTTGCAGAAATCAAATAGTTCTGTCGGATCTTGGTAATGCAAGTTGTCCGCTTTCCAATCCACATAGGTGGACAAGAGGTTAAAGGAAATACCTTTATTAGCATGCTTATACATGGCAATTAGGGTGTCGAAAATATACTCCTTCCAGCTCGATTCGTTTTCATCGAACCGAACATTAAAGATGCCGGAGGTGATGCAATAATCTGCTTCCGTTTGCAGCCTTGATTCGTGAAACCAATGTGCCCTGGGGTCTTCACCAATATATTTTACTGCTGCATCGAGCATATCCTGACTTATATCGTAACCGTTGTAGGTGTGCAACAATTTCGGAAAGTTCTGATCTAGGAAAGGAACCAATTCACCATAGCCACATCCCAGCTCGTTAACAGAAAAAGGCAGGGGCGAATCCATCACCGCACACAATTTTTGAAACCGCAATTCCTGAGAGTCGGAGTCTTTCCACCCCACGCTTTTCGAATCAATGCCGAATTGTTTTAAGTTGTTGGTGTAGAGTTCTTCGATTTTCTTGAGGTTCATGATTGCTCCTTTTTTTCGTAAACGGTTGCTTTCGTGCCAATTAGGGTTTGATTTGCCTCGGTGTTTCGTACAATTAAACAACCCGCCCCTAATGTGGTGAAGGGGCCCAAGGTAATGCCATCTCTTAAGGTTGAATTTACACCTAAGAAGGAGTGATGCCCAATTATGCAGTGACCCGAAACAACAACATGAGAACTGATAAACACATTTGATTCAACGATGGAGTGATGTCCAATATGATTCCCGCTCCATAGAATGCAATTGTCGCCTATTTCAACGAAAGGTTGAATGGTGTTGTCCTCAAAAATAAAGCAGTTCTCGCCAATTTTTTTTGCATAGTTGGTACAGCGCGAACTGATGTAGGTTAGGAGTTTGTATCCTTTTTCTTTAGCCAGGCGACAAAATTTTTCACGTGTTTGGTTTTGGTTTTGGTAACCAACCGCTATGTGCATATCATACTCGCTGGGAGGATAAAGGTTTTGTACCTCTTCAAATGCAACAAACGGACGACCAAACTTGGTTGGACTGTCCAAGAAATCACGTGTACTTGTGAAGGCAACTACTTCATAATCACTGTCATGGGTGAGCAAGAAGTCCATAACTTCGGCTTGACCCGAGGATCCAAAAAGCAATGCTTTTTTTGTTTTTTTCATCATGGAATGGGTTGCAGGGCAGAAAAAGGAAGAACGAAAAATCCCTTGTAATGGGCGGTTAATTCATCTTTGGAACATCGGTACACTTCCTGCTTCAATATTTTAGTATAATAAAAATAAGGCAGGTTTACCGTTCCCCATTTGCGTTTAAAATCGTACACACCGCCCTGAGACAGCCATGTGCCTCCCCAGTTCCACCAGAGGTAGCCCATATTTTGGGCATCCTGCATGGCTTCAAAAATTACCAGGGCTGAGGGTTGAATAGAACGATGTTTCTCTACGGTAGCAGGCGTGAAGTACTCCACGGTTTGATTGCAATAAAAGAGCAACAATCCTGCAATATTTTCACCATCCTTTTCCGCAATATATACTCTCCAAAATTCATTTGGAATGCGTTCGGGTATAGAGGCAAAGAATGACCAATCTTTGGACAAACCTCCTATGGCGGTTATATTCTCCACGTGGGTTCTGTGGAGCCATTCTAAATCTTTCAGATCATTAGACCAACGAACCTTAACCTGCTCCTTTTGTGCTTTCTTGATGTTTCGCGGCCGGGGATCTTCCATTGCAGCCAGTAGCTTATGGGTAGCCTCCAACGATTCAAAACCAGGATACAATCGGGTAAACTGCCCTATCCGTTCATCTCGTAAATCAAATGCATAGTCCGAATCAAGTTGACGCATGCTTTCGGCATCCATAGGATTGCCGATTATGGTTGAAGAAACGCATCCATTTAGAATTGCAAACTCATCGAATGCACGAAGCAGGGAAAGCCTTATGGATTTTCGTTCTTCTTCTTCAACCTCCGGAGACCAAATAAATGAACCATTGCTGCCATAGTATGGCAATGAATTTAACGCCGGACCCAAGCCACCATCTTTCGAGAGGAATGCTGGCAGAGCACACATCCACTCTCCGGTGTTTCGCTTGGCACAAAAGGAAATGGGTGTTCCACCCAGATAATGTGCCAGAAGGCTCATATAATGGGGGGTATGATAAAACAGGGCTCCGGAATCCTTGCTCAGGAAATCCAACGGAATACTTCCGGGGGCATTAACCTCGATTTGAAAGGGCATCATTCGTCGCTGATGTTTTCGCCATTAATGAAAATCCGACACCACCATTCAAAATTCATCAACGACCAAATGAGCAATCTGTGGTTGATTCCTTTGTTGCAATGCTCATCGATGATTCGATGAACATAATCTGGACGAATGAACTCCTGAGAGACGGTATGCTTGTGCAAGAGCAGTTCTTTTACGTAGGCGGCGTTTTCTCCTCTATACCAGCTTTCATCGGGTGCAGAGAAACCCTGCTTTTTTCTGTTTAGGATGCTCTCGGGCATGAAGCTTTGCATGGCCTTACGCAGCACGTTTTTGCCATCATGAAATTCTCGGTACTGCCTCCTTTTCTGATGTGCATCGTTTTCATCCAACCTTTTCATCTCCTCTAAATTTCCAAGTTTATGCCGAACGGGGATGCGCTGGGCAAAGTTGACCAAATCGTTGTCCAAAAAAGGAAATCTTTCTTCCAAACCATTCGCCATACTCAGTTTATCGCCTACAAGAAGCAGGCCGGGAAGAAAGGTCTTAATCTCAAAATATAAACTATTCTGTATGTGTTCCTCCGGACTGTCGTAACGTAATTTTGGATTGAACCGAAATACCCGCTCGAATACCCTCCTGGGTTCTTCGGCGTCGAGTTGCTTATAAATGGTATGCTGAAATAAACTATCCTTGCTGGAGTCGGGTACCAGCCTTTGCCAGAAATCGTAATAAGCATTAAAAAAATCTTCCTGCCCCAAACTTTTAAAAATTCTATAGTATCTCCAAGGATAACCGCCGAAAAGCTCATCGCCTCCTGTACCCTGTAGGCATACCTTAACAAACTTGCTCGCAAGCCTGCTGATGTAATAGTTGGGATAAGACATTCCAACTCTTAAATCCTCTAAATGATAAACAACGCGGGGCAACGACCATTTTAAGTCGCCTGCATTGATTACTTGTTCAAAATGCTCGGTTTTCAAATGGTTGGCCATTAACTCCGCATCTCTTCGCTCGTCGTAGTTTGCTTCAACGCCGGTTACTTCGCTCATGTCAAATCCACATGTGAAAGTGGACAAGCGTTTTACGTGCCCACTTGCAAGCGCTGTAATGCTGCCGGAATCCATACCACCGGATAAATAGGACCCTACTGGAACATCAGACACCATTTGGCGGCTAACGGCTTGTCGGAAGAGTCGCTCAGTTTCATGAACCGCATCTTCAAACGTAATGCTGTTGTCTGGCTCCGAAAAATCATAATCCCACCAGCTGTTGTGCTCAATCTGCTGGGTAGAGCGATTAAAGCAGATGGTGTTGGCCGGGGGTAGCATGTTTACCCCTTTAAAAAGAGTACGAAATGTGAACAGGTTCTGAAAAGAAAAATACTCATTGAGTGCGCCAAGATCTACATCCAATTTATATTCGGGATGTTTTAAAATAGCTTTTACTTCAGACGCAAACAAAAGTGTTTCGCCATTGTACCAATAGTAAAGGGGTTTAACGGCAAAACGATCTCGGCTTAGGTAAAGACTTTTGGTTTGGCGGTCCCAGGCGGCAACAGCAAACATTCCATTGAGGCGCTCAAAAAACCGCGGCCCCTCACTGGCAAGGCCTTCCACAATTACTTCCGTATCCGTTTCGCTGAAAAAGCTGTGGCCTTTAGCCCGCAATTCGAGCCTTAGATCTCGGAAGTTGTATATGCATCCGTTGAATACCAAAACCCATCTTCCGTCTTTTGACGACATAGGTTGACTGCCTTTTTCAGAGGTATCCAAAATGGCCAAACGACGATGGCAAAGTCCAACATGAGGCTCAGCAAAAACGCCCTCTCCATCTGGCCCACGGTGCGCCAAGGCAGAGGCCATTCTCTTTAGCAACGATGTACCCGGCTGCTCTTCACGCTTGTAAAAAACACCGGCAATTCCACACATGACTTACAGCGATTGAATGGCTTCTACAACGTACCTATAATCGTCTTCCATCATACGATTATGAAGCGGAATGGCCATGGAGAAGTTGTTTGCATCTCGAGCTCCCGGGAAATCGTTCGGAGAGAATCCGTAAAGATCACGGTAATATCCGAGCATGTGCACGGCGTGGGTCCCAGGGCGGGTTGAAATGCCCATTTCCTGAAGGCGCTCCATGATTTGGTTCCGAGAACCAGGCGATTTGGTTTCATCAACCATGGTAACGAAAGACTGCCAACCGTGCTTATATCCAGTTTCGGGATTTGGACACCTCAACCACGATACATTTGATAAGGCGTTTCGATAAAATTCGGCCCAGCGTTCGCGCTCATCAATGAATTGGTCTAGCTTTTTGATCTGTACCACCCCCACGGCTCCCTGCAGATCCGTCATCCGGTAATTGAATCCCAATAAATTGAAATCCGGCAGAATGTAGGGTCTTGGACCATGATGGCGTTGTTCCTCACTGATGCTTGCACCGTGGTTGCGGAGCATACCAATCAACTCAGCCAATTTATCATCGTTGGTTGTAATCATGCCTCCCTCACCGGTGGTAACCGATTTGCGTGGGTGGAAGGAAAAGCATCCGATGGTGCCAAGGGCACCTGCAGAGGTTCCTTTGTAGGCAGCACCTGCGGCACAAGCCCCATCTTCAACCAACGGAATGTTACCGGCAACCTTTTTTATGGCATCCATATCTGCACACAAACCGAAAAGGTGAACCGGAATTATGGCTTTGGTTTTGCTGGTAATTTTTCGTGAAAGATCGTTCACATCCATATTGAACGTAACCGGATTCACGTCAACTAAAACAACCGTTGCACCTTGATAAACGACCACATTTGCGGTAGAAACCCAGGTAAAGGCAGGTACAATAACTTCATCTCCCGGACCAACGCCAAGGGCCACCAGCGCGAGGTGAAGAGCGGTTGTGGCAGATGTTACTGCAAAGGCATGCTTAACCCCATGCCTGTGGGCAAAAAGTTCTTCAAACTCCCTTACCTTGGGTCCGCTGGTAAGCCATCCGCTTACAAGAGGCTCGCGTGTTGCAGCCCATTCTTCCTCGCCGGTTACAGGAAGACTAATGGGGATGTTTCGTTTTACCGTTTCCATGTTGATGTATGATTACTTTTGACGATCCCGCCAATCAATAAGTTTTTTCAATCCTTCCTCCAATCCAAACTGGTAGGTAAACCCAATTTCATGAGAAGCTTTCTGGGCTGAACCTATTCGGTTTTGAACCAACTGACGCGCATCATCGGCACCGTAAGGTACATATTTTACTTGAAGGGTTGATTCTTTCAATCTCAATATGGTGTCGCAGAGCGTTTTAATGCTCGTCTGAACCTCAGTGCCAACATTGTAGTACCCAAAGGTCGTAGGGCTAACGGCTGCACAAATGTTGGCTTTGGCCACATCTTCTACATAAATAAAATCATACGCCTGACTGCCGTCTCCATTGATGCTGGGTGCTTCATGTGCATCTATTTTGTTGAGCATAATGGGAACTACGCCACTGTAAACAGCATGTTGGTCTTGCCCTGGGCCATAAACATTCATGTAGCGCAAGCCAATAACCGAAAGTCCATATCGGTCGTTGTAAGCGGTACACATAGCCTCGCCTGCAATTTTGGTTGCACCATAAAAGTTACGGTTCAGAAATGGATGATTTTCGGTCATGGGAACCTCAACAGCATCGCCGTAAACCGAGGCAGAAGAGGAATAGACCAGCCTCTTTACCTTGTGCTTTACACATGCTTCTAAAACATTAAAAGTGCCCGCTACATTTACATCAAATGCAGTTCTGGGAAAATCCTTGCAGTGCAAAAGCCACATAGCGGCTAAATGAAAAACAACATCCATTCCATCCATAGCCTTGTCCAACACATCGGTCTCGCGGAGATCACCACCAAAGGGGAAAACGCTGCACCTTGGGTCGTTTAGGGAATCGGAAATGTTGTCCATTTTTCCTCGAGCAAAGTTGTCGTATATCACGACCTCTTTTACAGGGTGCTTGAGCAACTCGGCTACCACGAATCCGCCAATAAATCCGGCTCCGCCGATAACCAAAACACGTTTGTCTTTTAATTCCATTTTTATGGTTGTGAAAGGGGTTGAAAATCAAAATCCGGATGAACCAAGGCATAACCAAATGATTGGTGCCAAGGGTAATACTCACCGCTACCACCCGAACGGTGGATAACGAGGTTGCCTATGTTCTGCAAAGATTCGTAGGGATAGCCATCGGAATCTAACATCGAAAGGTTGACTCTGTAACTGCCCGGCATCAAATTCTGTGGCAGGTTGTAGCGCACCCGATAATGGCCGGGAGTAAGATTCAATAAGTTGTTTTGTTTGAAGTTGCGCGAGGAAGAATACAACACTTCTTCTCCATGGCTGTTCACAATCATCAGACAAAAAATACCATCGGAAATGCTGTGCATCACATGAAGATCTATTTCAAAGCGAATGGGCTCATGAAGGCCAAATTCATCCATGGCGATTCCCTGCTGGTTGAACGCTTGA
This sequence comes from Flavobacteriales bacterium, assembly GCA_040374085.1. GTDB lineage: Bacteria > Bacteroidota > Bacteroidia > UBA4408 > UBA4408 > JBEIVB01. The sequence goes on from JBEIVB010000007.1 coordinate 10,665, forward strand.
ATTTTGTGTATGAGCATTTTCCCGGGATGAAACTGATGCCGCGTAGCTCCTTCTGGTATGGCCCCAAATTCCATCATTACAGCATTCTCTCGGGCATACGCATCAATGGCCTCATCTATGCTTCCGGCAAGAACCACCTCGCCTTTACGCATAAAGACTCCAGCGTTGCACAGACTCCTTACAGCCGCCATATTATGGCTCACAAACAAAATGGTTCTGCCTTCTTGCCGCGAAATGTCCTGCATTTTTCCAATGCACTTTCGTTGAAAATCGCTGTCGCCAACCGCCAATACTTCGTCCACTACCAAAATCTCAGGTTCCAGATGCGCTGCAACTGCAAACGCCAACCGAACATACATACCCGATGAATACCTCTTTACAGGTGTATCAATGAACTGGCCAACTCCTGAAAAGGCCACAATTTCATCGAATTTATGGGCAACCTCTTTTCGACTCATTCCCAGAATGGCACCATTTAAAAAGATGTTCTCTCTTCCGGTAAGGTCAGGATGAAACCCGGTTCCCACTTCAAGCAAGGATGCAATTCTACCGGCAACCCTGATTTGCCCGCGCGATGGACTCGTGATGCGCGACAGGACTTTCAATAGGGTGGATTTACCAGCCCCATTTTTACCTACAATGCCAACTACATCTCCCTGCTTTACGTTGAAAGACACATCTTTTAGCGCCCAAAACCAGCCATCGTCCAATGTATTTTGTGGTTTGAATAGTTTGCCGGCGGCCGAACGCATGTCCTGCAAAAACGAATCGGCACCAACAGTACCCAAACGATATCGTTTCGATACGCCATCTACTTCTATCATGTTCTTAGCCATCATAAATCCAATGACATTTGTTGCTCCATGTCATCCAGGTTGGCTTGTATGGCGCGTATCCGCGTTAAATCCAGCTCCACCGGATTTCCTCCCTTTTCGTAAAAAAGCTCGCCCTGTGCCTCGGGTTGTGGCCGGAGATTTACTGCTTTTACTTTATATGCACTGAGGCGATTGCCCCGCGCTTTTAGTCCTTTTACCGCAATGATTTCGGCTAAGCGAATGCTTTCCGGGTCGGCCGCTTTGCCTTTCTGTTTGGCAAATTCAAGATCCACAATCGGGTCTTGTTGCGTGGTGGCCAATTCCAGATAGGATCCTGGAATCTCCGATATGAAAAGCACCTTCTTATCAGATGCTTCTGCAAGAAATCGCTTCACGAAGAACTCTTTCCGCTCACCATCAAAGTAAATGGCCGTAATGGGGCGGTCGGGGTTGAATTTCTCAATGAGCACCAGATCTTCGTCGAAATGAGTGCTTAGGTCGAAGGTATGCAAGCGGTAGGTGCCTTGTTGGCTTACCGCTAAAATCTTATCGTCGGCGGCAAACTCGCCGAGGTAGGTTCCGCGTTGGTCTACGTTCAAGCGCTGCACACTGTCGTCGTACCAAATCATGCGGGCACCCAAAGTGGAGAGCCCGCGTTCTTTTAAGACGATTTTCTTTACCGGATACTGGGTAACGATGTTGCCCTGAGAGGCCCGATTTTTTACCGCTAACTCAGAAAAATCAACATCAAACTGCAGCTTCTTCAGGTTGGGCATGGGCTTAAGCAGAATGGTAACTACCTCGGCCTCACCGTTTGGATTGCAGGTTAGGTAAAGGACTTTAGAGCCCTTGTTTCCACGGGTTAAATCGTACACTTTGTCGCGGGTTACTCCCGAAACGGCAAAGCGCTTTTTCATAACATTACCCCTTGGACCATCTTGGTAGATGAGGTTGTACACGGTTCGCTCGTCGTTGCGTTGGAAAACCCCAATGTGCACGATGTCTTTGCCCACAAATGCTTTCTCCGAAACCTTACTTATGAGCATGGTGCCGTCTTCCCGAATCACAATAATGTCGTCGAGGGGCGAACAATCGCACACGCATTCATCCTTTTTCAGGTTTGTTCCGGCAAAACCTTCCCCACGATTTACATAAAGCTTTTCCGTGGCCATGATCACGTTGCTGGCCACGATGGTATCGAAAGGCCTCAGTTCGGTTTTCCGCTCCCGGCCTTTGCCGTATTTCTTCTTTAAGTTTTTGAAGTATTCAATGGCAAACTCGGTGAGGTTGGCCAAATGGTTGGCTTTCTCTTTGATTTGCTCATCCAGGCTCCGCATTTTCTCATCGGCTTTGTCGCTGTCGAAACGCGTAATGCGGATCATGGGAATTTGCGTGAGCCTATCCAGATCCTCTTCTGTGATTTCACGCAACAGCTGCTTGCGATGAGAACGGAACTGCTCAAAAAGATATTCGAATAGCGCCGGCTTGTTTGTGTACTCCTTAAATTGAATGTACATCTCCTGCCGAATGAAAATCTTTTCAAGGCTGGAGAAAAAATAAGCTTCTTCTAATTGATTTTTTTGGTGCTCCAATTCCAGTCTCAGCAACTCCCGGGTATGCAGGGCAGAAGCTTTAAGAATCTCGCTTACTCCCGAAAAGCGCGGCTTTTCGTTTTCTATGATGCAGGCGTTGGGTGAAATGCTGACCTCGCAATCGGTAAAGGCATATAAAGCATCTACTGTTTTATCTGGAGAAATTCCGGGCGGAAGGTGCACCACAATCTCAACATGCTCGGCAGTGTTGTCTTCTACTTTCTTAATCTTGATTTTCTCTTTGTCGTTAGCCGCCAGAATGGAATCAATGAGACTGGTGGTGTTGGTGCCAAAGGGAATCTCGGTAATAACAAGTTGCTTTTTCTCGTTGATGGAGATGCGCGCCCGAACCCTAATTTTTCCTCCCCGTAATCCATCGTTGTAGTTGCCGGCATCCATCAGCCCACCCGTTGGAAAATCGGGAACAAGATTTACCCGCTTGCCCCGCATCACGTCCACGCAGGCGTCGAGCAGTTCGTTGAAGTTGTGCGGAAGAATCTTGCAGGCCAAGCCCACGGCAATGCCCTCTACTCCCTGAGCGAGAAGCAAAGGAAACTTTATGGGCAGAGCAAGGGGCTCTTTGTTGCGCCCATCGTATGACGATTGCCATGCGGTAATATTTGGGTTGAAGGCAACCTCAAGGGCAAATTTAGAGAGGCGCGCCTCAATGTAACGAGGTGCAGCAGCCGAATCGCCGGTGAAAATGTTGCCCCAGTTCCCCTGGCAATCGATGAGAAGATCTTTCTGACCTAAACCCACCATGGCATCGCCAATGCTGGCATCGCCATGTGGGTGGTATTTCATGCAGTGACCAATTACATTGGCCACCTTGTTGTAACGTCCATCCTCCAACTCCCATAAGGAATGAAGAATGCGGCGCTGAACGGGTTTTAAGCCGTCTTCCAAATAAGGAACAGCACGCTCAAGTATTACATAACTGGCATAATCCAGGAACCACTGTTGGTACATGCCTGAAACAGGCACAAGGTGTTGGCCCTCAAACTTCGGCTCGTTTGTCTCTTCCATGCAGGGATCAATGTAAGTCGGCAAAAATAAGGTTAACCCCGAAGGCTAGCCGGTTTTCTCGGAGAATTTTTACCCAAGTTATTGGGCATTGCCTGCTCGGGGCTGTTAACCCTGTTTTTCTCTACAGGTGTTGGGGGCCTTTCCAATTTGTAGGAAAGGAGTTTTTGCAACGCTGAAAGCTTCTCTGCTAACGTGCACTTTGCTACTTGTTTCGCCTATTGCAGCGAACGACACGATTCGGGCGGCCATTGCCGCCGTCTCCCATAGATGCCGCACCCATGTCCTTCATCAACCGAGAAACTTTGGCAACCCAAGGCATTGTTTAGATGGAGCGGCATGAGTTTCGGCGCCGGATTCCCAGTCCAAATGGGTAAAAGATGCATGCTTCACACGCTCACCCGAGCCAATGCAATGGGGCAAATCATGAAAAAAAGTGAAACGAGGCGCATTCGAGTTCTGCTTGCCAGTCGTTTTGAATCCTTCTCGTTAAGTTTCGATGTGTTGATGCCAATGGCTGAACTGGGAATCGCCTATGGTTTTTAATTGGAATACCGCCTTTTGCAATCTCGAATCATTTCCCTCAAGTTGCCTTTGTTTTGCACCCTAAGCACAAGTGCGAGAGAATCGAACAGTTGAAAATAGGTACGGTGGCCACCCACAGCAGCATTTCCACCTCTCCATAAATGCCGAATCATGGTTTCTTTCTTCACCTCCGGCAACCCGGGTTGGGCCATCAAGCGGGCAGAAAGTTGAGTCAACAGCAGCTTTTTCTTTTGTGCTCGTACCGGGGTGGGCACATGCAGGGTTTGCTCGTAGAGGCTGTCGAGTGCACGTCCCACCATCTCCCAAATCGCAACACGCAGTTGCCTTTCCTTTCCGTTGCGCCTTGCCTCAAGCACGGCCTTGGATTCAATCCCATAGCGTTTTCCCAAATAATCCAAGGCCAACTGCTCGCCCAGAAATTCGGCCAGGTTTTCGTTGAATGGACCGTCTCCCGGAACAAAAAAGGTTTTGTGCACCAACTCATGAAGCAAGGTCTCTGCTCTCGATGCCTCGTTGCCTTTCAGCATGCCGGGCATAACCGGATCGTCGTACCAGCCCAACCCCGACCATGCCTCCACTTCTCCCGTGTCTACATCAAATTCCTGATTCCGCATGGCAAGCATTTCCTTCTTGAGCAGGGCAGGGGAGAAGAAGCCTCGGTAGGGCAAGCGCCCAATAATGGGATACCACCACGTATGAGCACGGGTAGAAAAAGCCGGAGCCGCAGTTAATACCACCAAACGCGGACAAGTGCCCGGTAGGCACACATCAGTATAGGCATCCTCAACCCGCAACCCCATGAGATGCCCATATTGGCGAATCGCGTTTATCTGATGAAATGCGGCTCGATGTTTCCGCCCTTCCGAGGCGGTAGATAAATCCTCAATTGACCGCCTGCTCCATAAAACAGAAACCTGTCCCCGGGCTTGACTCAGTCCATATTGTATGTCCTCTCGCTTCCATAAACCCAATATGCAAAGAGCTAAAGCAAGTCCGGTAAACACCCTTTTTTTCATGGACATGGAAAGAAAAATACAAAAAAAAAGCTGCCTCGAAAGGCAGCCTTGTGATGGTTCGTTTGATGGATTACTCCTTTACCATGATCATGTTGAAGGGCACGTTGATGATGGCCTGGTAATCTTCACCCGCCTCGCTCATGTCTTCATCGTCCTCTTCAAAATGCCAGTTTATTTGAACCTGACTGTTTCCACCTTTGTTGATGCTTTCCAACTTCTTAAACACATCCAAAATGCACTTGGAAGAACTCGTATTAAAATACTCGAGCTGGATGTTTACGTTGGTTTGCGCCTTTGGTGAAAAGGCATATTTGTCGAGCCAATCCATTAAGGGTTTGTAAAACTCAATGGAGTTTTCGGGTATGGAACGACCCCTTATTTCCACCACTCCACCCTGTGGGTCGGCTTTGATGGTTGGAGTTTTGGCAGTACCTTCAATGTTTAGGTTTTCCATGGATCACGCAATTTTTATGTTCAGACTGAAAAATGAATACAAATCGTCAACAGTGCGGAAGCTGTAGTTGAGCTTCTGTCCAGATTTGCGGGCAATGTCAATCATGCCGAGGCCTCCGCCGCCCTTCTCTGAGAACTCCTCGTTGTTTAGTACTTCTTTGTAATACTCTTTAAGCTCTTCCTTGGACATGCTGTTGATCTTATCGAGCTTGGTGCGCAAAACATCCACGTTAGCACTTAGGATGTAATTGCCGGTAATGATGGTATACTCTCCATTTAATCGACCAATCATAAAAATGGCAGTGCGGATGGCGCTGTTTGGGTCGGTTCCATCACCGGGCTTGGCGTCCAAATGGTGGTAAAGGTTCTGAAGACACTCCACCAAAACATTGTACACCTTCTTCTTAATCTTGGGCTCCTCTTGGATGTTCTCCAATTTGGATTCCATGATTTGAAGTATGGAGGTCAACAACTCAGAGGTTATGTCGCCCTTAAAGGACAACATAATCTTGTTTCGCTCCATTTGATTGTAAAATTCGAAGATATCCAACATAGGCTTATTGGTTTTGTTGGCCCCCGAACCCTTTTCCCGTACGCATCATCCTCATATCGATTACCGCAAAAGTAGAAATTGGAACGGATAAACAATAGGACAAATGAATTTTTCTCATGTTGGGATGATAGAGAGTTGGGGTGACCTCCCAAAAATGATGCGTTTTTGATTCCCGGCATCGGTTTTGATTCACTCATTTTCAACGTTCGGATGTTCACAAACAAACAGTATGCACACGATTCGTTGAACAAGGCCTTCTCAAATCCTTACTTTTGTCCACCCATAAACAACCGTGAAGCCAACTATACCCAAAGGAACCCGCGATTTCGGACCAGCTATAATGGTGCGCAGAAACTACCTGTTCGGGGTTCTTCGAAACCATTTTGAGTCGTTCGGGTTTCTGCCCCTCGAAACACCTGCCATGGAAACCCTCCAAACCCTGAGCGGCAAGTACGGAGAGGAGGGCGACCAGCTCATGTTCAATGTGTTAAACAACGGACAGTTTATGCAGAATGTGCCTTGGCAGCAGGCTGAACAATGGGATCATAAAACATGGGTTAAACAATTGTGCGAAAAGGCGTTACGATACGACCTTACGGTTCCCTTTGCGCGCTTTGTGGCCATGAATCGTCATTCTCTTTCCTTTCCTTTTCGGCGCTATCAGATGCAAAGCGTTTGGAGAGCCGACCGACCCCAAGCAGGTCGTTTCCGGGAGTTTACCCAATGCGACGTTGATGCCATTGGCTCTTCCTCCATTTGGGTAGAACGCGCTGTTTTGGAGCTTATTGGGGCAGTGTTTCACCAATTGAACCTGCCCGTTACGATTCTCATCAACCACCGTCAGGTGCTCGAAGCTTTGGTGCGTTCTTTGGGACTGGCCAGCGAATTTGTGGCTGTAACCATTGCCCTCGATAAATTGGATAAGATAGGATGGGAGGGAGTAAAGGATGAACTCGTCAAACGCAACATCCCTCTTGAAACGCTGCCTGCCCTCGCAGAATGGGTTTCTTTGGCCTCCAACCCTCAGGCGGTAATGCCTGCGTTGAGGCAGGCTTTAGCCAACGACGAGCCCGGCACCAAAGGTTTGCAGGATTTGGATTTTCTTCTCGAAACCCCTCTGCCCGAAGGCGTAACCCTTTCTTTTGACCTTACCCTCGCCCGAGGCCTTTCCTACTACACCGGAACCATTCTTGAGGTTAAGGCCAATGCCGGCGATTACAGCGGAAGCATTGGAGGGGGCGGGCGATACGACGATTTAGCCGGTAAGTTTGGGGTTTCGGGACTGTCTGGCATGGGCTTTTCTTTTGGTGCAGACCGTATTTACACGGTGTTGGAGAGCCTAAACCTATTTCCAACTCAGCAACCTATGGCCGACCTAATGGTGGTGCATTTCAACGAAAATACACGCGCAGAGGCTCATAGAATGGCTCAAACCCTGCGCCCGCACGGGCTAAGAGTGGTGGTGTTGCCCGATGTGAGCAAACCCGGCAAGCAGCTTGCTTATGCCAACGACTTAGCCATTCCGCTTGCCCTTATGGTGGGCGATGAAGAATGTGCCACCCGGCATTTTGGATTGAAAGACCTCCTCGATGGTCAGCAGCAATCGGTTCCCGAACATGCCCTGGCCCACACCATTTTGAATGCATTAGGCTTATGAATCACCATTCCATAACGCTCGAACCCATTGGCTTGCAAGCCTTTGTGGAAGCGGTAGAATCGAAACAGCCCTTTCTGATGGGCAATGATGCCCAAACTGCGGTGGAGGCATGCAGGATTTTTTTAAACGAGAGCCTAAACAACCGAGAGGCACCCGTTTACGGCATCAACACCGGCTTTGGATCTTTGTGCAACACCACCATAGAGGATGATCAGCTCGAAGCCTTACAAGTAAACCTCATGCGCAGCCATGCATGTGGAATGGGTGCCGAGGTGCCTGCCGAGGTGGTTCGCCTTATGCTAGTGCTGAAAGCAAAAGGGCTTGCATACGGGCATTCGGGCGTGCAGGTAGCCACGGTACAACGCCTCCTCGATTTTTATAACCACGATTGTTTACCGGTGGTATACACCCAAGGTTCTTTGGGAGCCTCCGGCGATCTGGCTCCCCTGGCTCACCTTTGTCTCCCTTTGTTGGGCGAAGGAGAGGTTGTGCTCGCCGGAAAGCGCATGGATGCTGCCCAAGCACTTGCACAAATGGGATGGGTTCCCATTCGTTTGCAATCCAAAGAGGGCCTTGCCCTGCTCAACGGAACCCAGTTTATGTTGGCATACGGCATCTACACCTGGCGGAAAGCCAGCCGTTTGCTTCGCCGCTCCACAGATGTGGCCGCACTCTCACTGGAGGCTTTCGATGGAAGGCCCGATCCATTTCATCCCTCCCTGCACCGCATCAGACCCCACAAAGGTCAACAGGCAACGGCACACCGAATGATGCAGCGCCTAAAGGGCAGTAAGCTTCAGCAGCAGCCCAAAACGGCGGTGCAGGATCCCTACTCGTTTCGTTGCCTACCTCAGGTGCATGGAGCTTCTTTCGATGCCCTAGGCTATGTAGCTTCGGTTTTGGAGACGGAGCTGAATTCGGTTACCGACAATCCAACCGTTTTTCCACACGAAGGCAACATCCTTTCGGGCGGTAATTTTCACGGGCAACCCCTTGCACTGGCCCTCGATTTTCTGGCCATTGCTGCAGCAGAACTGGGCTCCATCTCCGAGCGCCGCACCTATCTGCTTATCAGCGGCCAACGCGGACTCCCACCCTTTTTGGCTCCCAATGCCGGCCTGCATTCGGGGTTTATGATTCCCCAATACACAGCAGCCTCCATCGTCTCGCAAAATAAGCAGCTTGCCACACCGGCCAGCGTAGATTCCATCGTATCCTCGAACGGTCAGGAAGACCATGTTTCCATGGGTGCAAACGCCGCTACTAAGGCCCTCACAGTGGTGGAAAATACCGAGCGCATTCTGGGCATCGAGCTCATGACGGCCGCTCAGGCGCTGGATTTTCGCACCCCAGACTCTACTTCACCCGATCTGCAGCGCCTGCATGCATGGTGCCGAACCCACATTCCGTTCGTTTTCGAGGACGTGGTAATGGCTCCCCACCTTCAGGAAGCCGCCCGCTTGGTGGCCGGACCTTACTGGCCGCTTGAAGACATTTGATGGGTATAAACCGCCCACACATTCTGACTGCTCGATACCCGCCAAAAGCCCTCCGGACCTGGCTTTCCGTAAGGGGTTAACCAATATCTCGGACGGTTATCGTTCAACAAAACCGAAATTCTACCGTAGCGGTAGAGGTAGTTTATAGCTGAGTATTCTTGGTGCTGGCAATTGTCGAACCCCACAATCTGACCGTGTCCAATCTCCTGTTCCAAAACCTTTACAGCGGAAATGGTTTCCCGGTCTCGGCAATAATCTCCTGCACGATACCAACAAAAAGCAACACCCAGCATAAACACCCCAACACATGTCCAACGCAGCAAGCGTAAGGCAATAGGGCGTAAAGCACCTTCAGAAAACAGGGAGGCAAAGGCCAATCCAAACCAAGGGTATGCGGCCAGGATGTAGAATCCGCTTTGCTTCGGACTAACCATCACCGGCAAAGATGCCGACAAGGCTGTGGCTAAACCCAGCCAGAACAAGCGCCGGCTTTTGCCCTCCCAACGCAACCACCCAAACAACATACCCAGCACGCAAAACCCAAGAGAAACAGGCAGCTCTTGCGCCAGTTTGCGTAAAATTAGGGTATGGCCGCTTTGCGCATCTCGCCCACTAAGGCTGGGGCCCAGTTGAACGGAGAGGTAATCGGTTAGAAAGGTCTTCGGCGCCTCAAACAGAAAAAGTGCGCCAACAAATGTCCCAACTAACAGGACCAGAACCACAGAGTGCAGTACACCCTCTTTCAACCCACCAACCCCAGATCGATAGAGGGCAAACCAGAGTGGAAACGCCAAAGGAAAAACTCCGGTAAGGGTTTTTGAAAATAAGGCCAACACAATAAAAAAGGCGGTAAGGAAAAGACGGAAAAGAGTGGATATGCGGTTTTCCAGATCAACATAAACCAGAACCGATAGGGTTGCCCAGCCGGTGAGGGGTATCTCCAACAAGTTGTTGCCATAGGTCCAAAAAACCACGGGGGTAATGGAAAAGAGGATTATGGTTAGCCAAGCATGAAAAGAGCCGCTCAGCTTGCGCACCAGGCGATGCATGGCCCAAGCAGTAATCCCCCACCAAATAAGCCCATATAAACGATCGGTGTAAAACGCACCCTGAGTAAGTCTATACAAGATAGATTCAACCCAAAAACCGAAAGGCAGTTGGCCTTTCATGTACGATTCAAAAGTTTCGGTAAGTGCCGGTTTCCACAAGGTACCTCTTGCTTCTGCAAGGTTCATGGCTGTGTTGCCGTAGTAAAGGCCATCCATGAATCCGCCGTGCTGAAACAGGTTGGGCAGAAATAATATGCTTGCTAGAGCGGCCAGCAGCCAGGGTAAAAGGGCAACAGAGGAATGCTTCGGATTCACAAAATACAGGAAAAATGGGTGCAATGGCCCGGAATGGAAAGGGTAGGAGGCGGACTTTCAAACAAGCCAAAGAGGGTTGATCCACTGCCGCTCATGGCGCTATACCAAGCACCGGAATTCAATAAGGTTTGTTTGATGTCGCCCAAAGCGGGATAATTTGGAAAGAGATGATCTTCGAAATCGTTGTGGATGAACTGTTGCCATTCTTTTTTGGGCACCGCCAAAAGTTCATGAAGGTGAGGCCTGTTGTCGTTGGGTTTGGCACCGCTATAGGCCTCTGCAGTTGAAATCGGGAATCCGGGAAACACCAACACTATGGTTTGTCCGCTCAGCTGAGGGTCAAAGGCGTGAAGCTCATCACCACGACCAGTGCCAATGGCAGGCTGGTTTCGAATGAAAAAGGCACAGTCAGCACCCAGCTTGGAGGCCATGGTTTCGAGTTCGTTCAACGATAGGCCGAGGTTGAGCACCTCATTGGCACCGCGCAAAAAGTAGGCAGCATCAGCAGAGCCTCCCCCCAGCCCTGCACCCATGGGCATGGTCTTGTAGAGCCAAGTTCTGAGTCCGGGAAGGCTTCTGCCTTCAGACAGCAGGCCATAAGCTTTGTATAATAAATTCTGATTGGGATCTCCCGGAATCTTTAGGCCGGAGCAGTGCAGCTCCAATATGCCTTCTGCACCAGGCAGTACCTCCAGCGCATCGTGGAAACCGGGCACCGGAAGAAATGCCGTCTCAAGGTTGTGGTAGCCATCGGATCGTTTCGACCGGATCTGGAGTCCAAGGTTCACCTTGGCATTCGGGAATACAACCATAGTGCAAGTGGTGGAGCCGGAGGGATTCGAACCCTCGTCCAAACAGGGAACGGGAAAGCTTTCTACACGTTTAGCCTGAGCTTAATCGTAGGCCGATGCAAGGAACCCAGGCAGCCCTGAGCATCGGATTAGCTGCTAACTCCTCACCAATTGCCGCAGCATCACTTGGCCAGCCGTTCTTTTCGGTACCCCGTATCGCAGCGCCAACGGCATGGCTCTGCGTGGAGTATTGGTGCTTAATACCTTGTATTAGGCAGCCAAGGCGTAGTTAGACTCGCCGTGTAAAGGGTTGAGAATTAGGATTAGCGAGCCATATTCACAACGCTCGACGTGCTTACTTACCAATGCGCCTGCTGTCAAAACCTGTCGGCCCCAGTAATTTCATACAAAGGTAAGTAAATCCCCCAAGGCTTACCTTTGGCTCCGCATGAGGTTGAGCCGAATTTTATCAGGTTTTCTTTTTTACGGGGTTTTAAAGCCTCTTTCGCGGCTGCCATTGCGGGTTCTATACGCCATCAGTTCTCTTATATGGTGGCCCGTTTTCTACTTGTTTCCATACCGCAAAAAGGTTGTCATGCACAACCTTACCCTTGCTTTTCCTGAGCAGGATGAAAAGTGGCGCAGAAAGAAAGCCAAACTTTTTTACCGCTATTTTCTGGATATGCTGGTGGAAACACTCAAGGTTTTTTCGATGGATATGAAGGAAATGTCAACCCGAATGCCCGTCGAAAACCCGGAGATCGTGCAGGAATTTGAGGCAAAAGGAAAAAGCCTCATCATGATGTCTGGACACCTTTCCAACTGGGAATGGTTTGCTCTGCAGTATTTCAAAATGGGGAATTACTCGGGAATCGGCATCTACAAACCCTTGTCCAACCCGGTTTTCGAGAAGGCCATCGTCGATACCCGCAGCCGCAGCGGCCTGGTGCTGTGCCCGGTTACAGAGGTCTCGAGGTTTTTTAAAAACCATCAACACGAGCTTTTTGTCTATGGATTCCTCTCCGATCAAAACCCCAAAGACCCACATAATGCCTATTGGCTTCCGATGTTTGGACACCTCTTGCCCTTTGCCCGCGGGGCAGAGCGCTATGCGCGCATTTATGGCTTGCCGGTGGTTTTTGCCCATACGTACCGGTTGGGGCGTGGCCGCTACACCATAAGGTATTCCGTGCTGGCTCGGCCCGAAGAGAATCTACCCGAAGGAGCCATCACCGCCCGTTTTGCAGAGGCCATGGAAAATGCCATTCGCAAACAGCCTGAGTTTTGGCTCTGGACACATAAACGTTTCAAACACATCGGAAAAGAACCCAAATGAATCATTTCCTGATAACGCCGCAACACGGAAACTCCTGGATCCTCGATGCCGATGAAGCCCACCATGCCACCCGCGTACTGCGCCTGAAAACGGGACAAGTCATTTCGCTGATGGACGGCCAAGGCAACCGCTATACCGGGGTACTGGAAGAGGTCTCGCCACGATCGGTGTCTGTTGGGCAGGTAACCCTTGTGGAATCTGAGCCCATGCCCGCCCGTCCACTCACGCTGGCGGTTGCCCTAACCAAAAACATAGACCGCTTCGAATGGATGGTGGAAAAGGCCGTTGAGTTGGGGGTTTGGGCCATTGTTCCCCTGATCTGCCGTCACAGCGAACGCAAGCACCACAACCACGAACGTTTGCTGCGTTTGGTAGTATCTGCGGCAAAGCAATCGGGCTCACTTTGGATGCCCCAGGTGTACACTCCCATTTCATTGGATGCCCTGTTGGCGCAAACCGTTTCAATCCAGGGCTTCCTGGCGCATTGCCAGAAGGGGATGCGCATCGGCCTAAACGACCTCAGATCCAAAACAGGCCCTATTGCCGTAGCAATTGGCCCTGAAGGAGACTTCTCAGAAGAGGAAATCGTTATGGCCCAACAAGCCGGTTGGCAAGGTCTCGATTTGGGAACCAAGCGCCTGAGAACGGAAACAGCCGGTTTGGCGGTTTGTCTGGCAATGACTCTTTAAAACAAGAAAAGCCCACCGAGTAGGCAGGCTTTTTATTAAATTTGTGTAATGAATTAAGCCGTGGCTTTGTTCATATTGTCGAGCACATCCATAACCTCTTTTACCGCAGCAGCAGAGGCATCCACGAGGGCCTGTTCTTCGGCAGTTAGCTTCAGTTCAATGATGCGCTCTATACCTGCCTTGCCCAATACCACCGGAACTCCAAGGTAAACATCTTTTATTCCGTACTCACCGGTAAGCCAAGCGCACACAGGAAAGATGCGCTTTTGATCGCGCACGATAGCCTCCACCATTTGAGCAGCGGCTGCCCCCGGAGCATACCAAGCAGAGGTACCTAGAAGGTTTACAATTTCACCTCCGCCTTTTTTGGTGCGCTCAATGATGGCGTTGAGTTTATCCTCAGCTATCATTTCCGTTACCGGAATACCGCCAACGGTGGTGTAGCGGGGTAGGGGAACCATGGTGTCGCCGTGGCCTCCCATCAGAACCGCCTGAATGTCTTTTGGAGACACGTTGAGCTCTTCTGCCAAGAAGGCTTTGTAACGGCCCGTGTCTAGAATTCCCGCCATACCAAAGACTTTGTTCGGAGCCTTTTTGGCAGTTAAGAACGCACAGTAGGTCATCACATCCAAGGGATTGGAAACCACAATAATGATGGCATCCGGTGAATGTTTGATAACGTTTTCCGTAACGGTTTTTACAATACCGGCATTGGTAGAAATTAAGTCGTCGCGGCTCATGCCGGGCTTGCGGGGCAATCCACTGGTGATAACCACCACATCGGATCCCGCAGTTTTGCTGTAGTCATTGGTAGAACCCTTAATGCGGGTGTCGTACATGTTAATGGGCGCGGTTTGCCACATATCCAATGCTTTGCCTTCCGCAAAGTTTTCCTTGATGTCGAGGAGCACCAATTCGTTGCACAATTCCTTGTGCGCAATTACGTCTGCACACGTTGCGCCTACGTTTCCGGCACCAACTACGGTAATCTTCATGGCTATACTAGTGTTTGGGTGTTGTGTTCAGTGGGCAAAAGTAGAAAAGCCGCACAAACCGCAAAACAAGAAACGTTAATAGATTAAGGTTACGCTTCCTTTCAGGGTGTGTTTTCCTCCAGAGGTATCGCGGCAGTTCAAATGCCAATGGTACACTCCGGTCATACCCCGCTGGCCACCTACTAGGCCATCCCAACCCTGCTCCAAATCTCGGGTAAAGAACACTCTCTGTCCCCAGCGGTCAAAGATTTCAAATAGGTATTCCTTTTCGGAAATGTAGGTTCCCTTGGGACCATATGTCTCGTTTACACCGTCCTGATTGGGAGAAAACGCATTGGCCACATAGATGATGAAGGTGCCATCTATGCGTACGGTTTTTACCACAGAGTCGCGGCAGCCAAAGGGCGAAACAGCCCTCAATTCCACCCGGAAGGTTCCGGTATCGGAGAAGGTGTGGGTAGGATGCAAAGCAAAACTGGTATCGGTGCCACCAATAAGCCATTCATAATCTTTTCCATCGGTGGTGAGGTTCACAAGGGTTACATCCGGATGTTCTATATCGGTGGGTTGAGGAGTAGCCTGGAAGTCGGCCACAGGAATGGGATGCACCGAAACCCATGCATCTTTTGCTTTTTTATCAACGCAGCCATTCGATGCCACGGCGACCAGGGTAACCTTATAATCTCCCGGCAAGAGATAGGTATGCAAAGGATTGTTTTGGCCACTTTGCAGGTTGTCGCCAAAATCCCAAAAAAGCTGATCGTAGCCCGAACTTTGGTTGCTGAACTGCACCGTATGCGGCATGCAACCCGAACGCACATCTTCTGTGAAATCAGCAGTGGGACGGTCAAGTACGGTGACCTGTACCGATAAGGAATGGCTTATACTGCATGCATCGATTACCGTTACAGAATAGGTCCCCGAATTGGCAATTACCACCGACTGAGTGGTGGCGCCGGTGCTCCATTGGTAGCTTATGCTGTTGCTTGCAAACAAGGCAACGGTTTCTCCTGCGCAGAAGGTTAATGGACCACTTGCAGAAATGGAAGGCATTGGCGGTGTTTGATTGACAACCACCGTTACGCTGGTAGAAAAAGCAGAGGAACATCCGTTGGCATCGGAAATTTGAACCGAATAAACCCCCGATGCAGAAACGGTAATGCTTTGCGTGGTGGCTCCCGTATTCCAAGCATAACCCACTCCTGATGTGGAGGTTAGGGTAACGCTCCCACCCTGGCAGAAGGTGAGCGGACCACTGGCACTGATGCTCGGCGCCGGAGGAAGTGGAAATATAGTTAACGCTATGGGAGCAGATGTTCCGGTTGGACACCCGTTTAAGTCAACCACCGTTACCGTGTAAGGTCCAGCATCGGTTACGAAGATGTTTTGGGTGGTTTGCCCCCCAGGTTGCCACAAGTAGCTTGCACCTGCTGATGATGATAGGGAAATGCCGTTACCTATACAAAAGCTGGTAGGACCAGCAGGAGTAACAACCGGTGGAACAACCGGTGGAAACTCAACAACGCCAATAGGTGTTGAAGCAGGGGAGATGCATCCGGCTGCGGTGGTTACCGTGGCGGTAAACACTCCGGTTGCAGAAACGGTGATGCTCGAAGTGGTTGCTCCGTTCGACCATAAGATGCTGCCCGGGTCGTTAATGGTGAGCACCACATTGCCGCCATCGCAAAACGAGAGCGGACCGCTTGCCACCGGTATAGGCATTGGAGGATTGGGATTTACTGTTACCGCTACTGGATTGGATGCAGGGCTTACGCACCCATTTGCGTCGGTGATGATGACCGTTATGGTTTCAGATTGAGTTATGGTGATGGTATTGCTGTTAAGTCCATTGCTCCAAGTATATCCAACGGCCGGAACCGTGCTCAACACCACTTGGTTTCCGTCGCAGAAAACCAATGGGCCATTTGCCGAAATAACAGGTTGAGCCGGCAACGGATTCACGGTAACCCCAAAAGGTGTGGAAGGAGAAGATGTGCAACCGTTCCCATCGGTTACGGTAACCACATAGTTTCCGGTGCTGTTCACGGTGATGCTTTGGGTGGTTTGTGGAGGGGTAGTGTTCCACAGGTACTGAACAGAAGGGGTGCTGGTGAGGGTGAGGGATTCCCCCTGGCAAATGGAGGAAACATTGCCCGGACTGTTGATGGCGGGTGCAGCAGGCAATTGGAAAACGGTTACAACAAGGGGGGCAGAAATGGCGGATGTGCAACCGTTGTTATCGGTTACAACGACGGTGTAATTACCCGGATTGTTTACGGTTATGGAAGGAACGCTGGGTTGTGGCCCCGGATTCCAGAGGTAACTGGCAGATGTGGGCGCGGTTAGGGTAACACTTCCCCCACTGCAAAATGAGGTGGGCCCGTTTGCCGTAATAACGGGCGTAGGTGGCAGAGGATTCACGGTTACCACTGTGGGCAGCGAAATCGGTGATACACAGAGATTCACATCGGTCACAACAACGGTAAATGTTCCAGAGGCGGATACGGTTATGCTAGATGTACTCGATCCATTCGACCAAAGAAAACTACCGGTGCCTGATGCAGAAAGCTGAACCGAGCCACCCTGACAAAAGGTGAGTGGGCCGCTGGAGGTTATTACCGGTGTGCTTGGGTTGGGATTTACCGTTACAAAAGTTGCCTGTGAAACGGCCGAGATGCAGCCTTCTGTGCTGGTTACGGTTAGAGAGAAACTACCGCTCGCAGAAACGGTTATGCTTTGCGTTGTAGCTCCATTCGACCATTGGTAAGTGTCACCAGCTGAGGAGGTTAAGGTTACGGTGCCGCCTTGGCAAAACGTGGTGGGTCCTGAGGCGGTAATGGTTGGGACAGCCGGTATGGGGTGCACAGTAACCGGAAACGAAATGGTGTCTCTACAACCCCAAGGAGATACCCCTATTGCCGTGTAAGTGGTTGTATTGGGTGGCTGAGCAATCCAATGCAGTGTGTCCAATTGTGTTAACCCAATGTTGGGCGAGAGGAAAAGGGTATCCAATCCCGGACCGCCGGCTAAGTTGATGGATTGACCGTCGCATACCTCAGCAGGATCCGGCGTTACGGTTACCGTTGGGGTAGGGTGGATGTCTACATCAACCGGAATTTCGGAGAAGCAACCTCTTCGATCGCGCACAGTAAACACCACGTTTAGGCTCGAGTCTGCAGCAACAGCGGGGGCAGTAAAAATTGGGTTGAGCGAGTCGGTGGGAGAAAAATTGCTCAGGTAATTCATCGGAGTCCAGGTAATCACGCTGTCTGGTGCCGAACGTTTGAAAATCATGTACCATGAAAGAACCTTTCCGTTGTCGTTCTGCGGAAGCATATCTTCCACTTTCAGTTGCCAGAGTCCGTTTACCGGACTGCCTACGAGGCTGTTGAAGGGAATGTAGCTTGCCGGGTTGGCTGCGCCGGGTCCCAAGGGCGAAGGCCGATAAACTGCACTCAAATTGCCGTTGGTGATGGTATTCACATACGGGTTTGTATTTTCTCTTCTAAAACGGGCAAAAACATACGTTGCGGCAGTTGCGCCGGTGCCGTAATTGGCGCCGCTGCCTCCTACTTGGTTGGTTAGAATTTGTGCGGAGCCGTTGGGTGCAATTAGGGTAACTTTTACATCTCCATTTCGGGAATGGTTGAGCCTTACGCCCACCTCAACCAACATGGACAAATTCAAGGGCGTCAGCACCTCGGGGTAAATCGTACTTACGTTAATCGAGTTAACAAATGCCGAACTGGGGTGGGCTATAACATCATCCGGTATGTTTTGCTGGCAACCGGCCGGAATGTTTCTCCTGAACATACGCAGAATACCGGGTATGCCGGGCATAGTTGCGTGAAAATGTGCCGTATCACCCTCGCAAATGTCAACTGAATCGGGTGTAACTACGGGTATTCTCTGGATTCCCACCTTTACCTTCAACTCTACTCTCCGGCTGACGCAGTTGTTGGCAATGTTCTGAACGAAAAAGGAGGTGTCGCGGTTAATGGTGCCGGTTTGAAAAGTAGCTCCTGTTCCAATGGGTGTATTTCCTGTTGGGCCTGAAAACCAACTGTAAGTGCCTCCTCCGCTGGCAGAAAGGAGCAGGTTTCCGTTTTGGCAAACCGAAGTATCGGTTACAGTGGGTACAGGAGTTTGAGGGTTCCCAACCACCACAACAGTGTATTCTTCTACTTCACCAAAAATTTGGTTGGCACAGGGATCGGTAGGCACACCGGCAAACAAGGAACGCACCCTCAAACGAGTGGGGCCACACAGTGCGGTATTTGGAACATTGATGTTGTTGCTGTTGAATACCTGAAAGCCCGCAACGCCACTCTGATAAACCATTTCGGCAGCTGAGTAGGCATTGTTTTGATTCCAATCAACCCAAACCGCAAAACCCTGACTGTAGGTGATGCCGCATTGCACATGCACCTGAAAGGCTTGTCCGCGCGCAACCGTTAGCACACGGTTAGCAATGGGCGAAAAAAAAGTATAGTTGGCAGGAGAGCACTGAGAGTTGCATCCGGAATTTTGATTGTTGATGTTGGTGATGCCCCCAGTTGTCCAAAAACTGTTGATGACATCGTTGGTGGCAATGCCTTGGGTTCCCGATTGGGAACAAGGGTTGGTGGTATTGGGGGTGCAATAAGGAGCCTGGCTTTTGGCAGTCTGCACAGATGCCCATGTCAGCAGTAGAGCTGCTGCAACTGACCGGAACGAGAACTTCCCCCAGGATTTCATTGGTCAATAATAAACATTATCACGAAATATAAACGAGATTGACGTGTCAAAAGTTTACTCCAATGTAAATATTGGTTTACCCATTTGTCAACATTTGGAACTTTGGGTTATCGAGAGGCTATCGGTAGTGGCATAAGATGCCGAAAATACGAGAGAGGAAACCCCCATTGGTTTTGAATTTTTGGGTTCTCAATTCAGACGCACAAGAGAAAAAATCGATCATCCATTAAATTATATAATAATACCGTTTTGGGCTATAACGTAACCATCTATGCCGGAACGGGTTTGAAGGTGTGCTTAAGCGAAAACGAACCGTTTCCGTTTCTTTTAAAAGTATGGCAACAACCCGTTCCCATCTCTTCAGAGAAGCCCGGCTTCAGCAGGGCTCCAAGTTCGCTGATTCCGGGATTGTGGCCAATGAGTATGCAAGGCCCCTGCACGTGCCAATTCGACTCTAATGCCGTTAACAGTTCATAAGTTCCGCCTAAGTACAACTGAGGCAACACCATCACCTCAGTTTGTTGAATGTGTTGGTTGGGAAAAGCCAGATGAAAGGTTTGAAGGGTTCGAACAGAGGGTGAAACCAGAATGCGTGCCGGTTTCAGTTTGTTTTGCAGGAGCCAATTAGCCAACTGCAACGCTTCACTTCTGCCCCTCGCATTAAGGGTGCGGGCAAAGTCGTGTAGTTCCGGATGTTTCCAACTTGCATGGGCATGACGAATCAGCCAAATCTCTGTAGTATTTTTGCGGGCACTCATTTCTTTTTATGTCTCAATTCCGCATTTTTCTTTGTGCTGCTCTCGCAGCCTCCACCGCCTATGCGCAACTGCCCAAGACGGAGATTTTTTTATTCAAGCTGCAACGGAAAGATACAGTCTTTTCCATTTCCGAACCCCGCAACATCAGCTTCCACGAAGGATACGACAGCCAGCCTTCTTTTTACCAAGGAGAGCCAAAGATGCTGTTTGTATCGGAGGTAGACAGCAATCACACCGAGATCATGCGCATCGATTTGGATGAAAAGAAGCCCAAGGCACGCCGAATAACCAAGACCAAGGAAAATGTGTACTCGCCTCGCGCTTACGGCCGTGAACAGCGCATCAGCGCCATCAAAGGTCCGGAACAGCGTCTGGCCTCATTCAGTATAGATGGAAAACAAGAAGACACGCTCTTCACCCATCCCGATAGTTTGGCATATTACACCTGGTACAACGACAGCACTCAGGCGGTTGCCATGGTGCTAAGCAATCCGCATAAGCTGGTCCTCTTCAAGCGTGACAGTGCCGGTGTGCGTGAACTTGCCCAACGGGTGGGGCGCAGCATGTGGGTGTGGAAAAAAGGAGTGCTGTTTGTGCAGCATCCTGAAAAATCCGGGCAACGCTCCTCCATTCGCTACATCGATTTTTCTAAAGGCGGAAAGGTGTATCCAGTAATGGAACTTCCGGGGCCGGGTGAGGATTTTGGCTTGCACGGAGATGTGCTGTTTACCAGCGATACAGCCGGACTGCTCTTTTGTGAGTTCATGGAAAATCGGGTTTGGAAAAGGGTGTTGAATGAAAGCAAAGTTTCGATCAAAGGGGCAACCCGCATGGTACCCAGACCAGGACTAACCGAAATGGCCTTGGTGTTGCCCGAGGAGCCGTGGATGTTGGTTGCACCGCCGGAACCCAAGCCAAAAGAAGGCGCAAAAACTCCTGCCCGTAAGGTGCAGGAGAAACAGAAAAAAGGCACCGAAAAAAAATAGTTGCCTTTTTCGCCCCGAGTTGTTGTGCAATAAAATCCCTCCCTTATATTTGCAGCATGATTTTCTGGTTTGGTAGTTCAGCTGGTTAGAATACGTGCCTGTCACGCACGGGGTCGCGGGTTCGAGTCCCGTCCAGACCGCTAGAAAACAAGCCCTCCGGTGTTCAATACCCGGAGGGTTTTTTATTTGATACTGGTTTTAATTCCCGCTACATCTAACCCAATCGCCAGGGTGCTCCAAAATCGGAACGAATGTGCTGCACAATCCTTTTGCTTTATTGCATCAGGTGACGCAAAAAAAAAAGCCCGAAGAAAAATCTTCGGGCTTTTTTTAGGAATGCTTTTGCATTATGCCAACGCACTCACCTTTTTGGTAAGCATTGATTTGATGTTGGCTGCCTTGTTCTTGTGAATCACGCCTTTCTTTGCCAATTTGTCTACCATGCTGATTACGGATGGAAGTGCGTTCTCGGCTTCTTTCTTATCGTTGCTGATTCGGATAGACTTGATGGCGTTCCGGGTGGTCTTAGCATAGTAGCGATTGCTGAGACGCTTGGTGTCGTTACTCCGGATGCGTTTTTTGGCGGATTTGTGGTTGGCCATGGATTTGGTGTTTTTAGTAGCCCATAGGGGAATCGAACCCCTGTTTCAAGAATGAAAATCTTGCGTCCTAACCCCTAGACGAATGGGCCTTGTTTTGTTTGGGAGCGCAAATATAAGGTCAATTTTTTTCTGAACAAGTACTCTGCATATTTTTTCATCATGTAATCCAAAAAAAAAAGGGAGCTGTTGCTCCCCTTTTCACCTTCATTTCAGTTGAAACTCTACTTTACTTGATCTAAAATGGCTTTGAATGCCTCCGGATGGTTCATGGCCAAGTCGGCGAGTACCTTGCGGTTTAGACCGATGTTGGCTTTGTGAAGTTTGCCCATCAAATCGGAGTAGGAGAGGCCATGCATGCGCGCACCGGCGTTGATGCGGTTGATCCACAAGCCACGGAAGTTGCGCTTCTTGGTCTTGCGGTCGCGGTAGGCATAGGTTAAGCCCTTCTCGAGAATGTTTTTGGCAATGGTGTAGACGTTCTTACGTGCACCCCAATATCCTTTGGTTTGATTTAGGATTTTTTTCCTCCTCGCTCGGGAGGCTACGTGGTTTACTGACCTTGGCATGAGTTGAGTGGTTTTGGGTTCAGCGGCAAAAGGTTTTGCTCTTTAAGGCTTGAACACCGGGTTAAACATGTGTTTTGTTTACCAAATAAAACGTTGGGCTGATGATGAATCACTTGCCCATGAGCAGCATACGCTTCACATTGCCCATGTCCGCTGGGTTTACCAGGGCAGCATGTGTGAGGCCGCGCTTGCGCTTGGTGCTCTTTTTGGTTAGGATGTGGCTTTTAAACGCATGCTTGCGCTTAATTTTGCCGGAACCGGTAACGGAGAATCGCTTCTTCGCACTGGAGTTGGTTTTCATTTTTGGCATGGCACAGAGATATATTGAAATGAAGGTTTACTTTTTCTTGGGGGCAATCATAATGTTCATTTTCTTCCCTTCCAGAACGGGCATCTGCTCTACTTTGCCGAAATCGGCAAGCTCTTGGGCAAATTTAAGCAACAGAATCTCGCCTTTGTCTTTGAACAAAATCGAACGGCCACGGAAAAAAACATACGCTTTAACTTTAGCGCCTTCTTCCAAAAACTTAATGGCGTGGTTCTTTTTGAAGTTGAAATCGTGTTCGTCGGTTGTTGGCCCAAAACGAATCTCTTTCACCACCACCTTCAGGGTTTTGGCTTTGATTTCTTTCTGCTTCTTTTTCTGCTCGTAAAGAAACTTCTTGTAGTCAATGATTTTGGCTACCGGCGGATCGGCCGTGGGTGATATCACCACTAGGTCGAGCTCTGCGTTCCGAGCCATGCGAAGGGCTTCGGCCGTTTCCAGAACCACATTCCCTGCCTCATCTCCAACCAAGCGTACACGCGGTACGCGAATGTGTTCGTTGATGGCATGGGCTGCCTCTTTTTGGATTTGGCGTACGGGCCGCGGGCCTCTGGGGACGTATCCTGGACTACTCAAAGGGTTGGGGTTTGGTGAAAACTTGTTTTAGTTAGTATTGGGTTGAATTGCTTCTTTGATGATGGAAACAAAAGCCTCCGGCGTCATTTGGCCCAGGTCTCCCTGGCCTTGGCGGCGCACTGAAAGCAAACCGGAAGCCTCCTCTTGCTCACCCACCACAATCATAAATGGAACGCGGTTGAGCTCAGTATCGCGGATTTTTTTTCCGATTTTTTCGTTTCGTTCGTCAACGAAGCCGCGAATATCGTAATTATTTAATACCTGTAAAACATTTTTTGCGTAGTCGTTGTACTTTTCGCTGATGGGCAACACGGCCACTTGATCGGGTGTTAACCACAAGGGAAAACGGCCTGCACAATGTTCTATGAGCACGGCAACAAAACGCTCCATGGAACCGAAAGGGGCTCTGTGAATCATCACCGGACGGTGCTTTTGGTTGTCGCTCCCGGTGTATTCCAACTCGAATCGCTCGGGCAGGTTGTAGTCTACCTGAATGGTACCCAGTTGCCATTTACGGCCAATGGCATCTTTCACCATGAAGTCGAGCTTGGGACCATAGAAGGCGGCCTCGCCGTATTCTACAACGGTTTTCAATCCTTTTTCGGCTGCAGATTCAATAATGGCTTGTTCGGCCAATACCCAATTCTCTTCGCTGCCAATGTATTTGCTGCGGTTTACCTTGTCGCGCAAAGAAATTTGGGCGGTGTAATCGGTGAAATCGAGGGCTTTGAAAACAAGCAATACAAGGTCAATTACCTTCAAAAACTCTTCCTTCACCTGATCGGGCCTGCAAAAGAGGTGGGCATCGTCCTGGGTAAATCCGCGCACGCGAGTTAGTCCGTGCAACTCTCCGGTTTGCTCGTAGCGGTAAACGGTACCAAACTCGGCCAAGCGCAGGGGAAGGTCTTTGTAGCTGCGGGGTTTCGTTTTGTAAATCTCGCAGTGGTGAGGACAATTCATGGGCTTGAGAAAGAATTCCTCTCCCTCGGCCGGTGTGCGTATGGGTTGAAAGCTGTCTGCCCCGTATTTCTCGTAGTGCCCTGAGGTAACATACAAGGCTTTGCTGGCAATGTGCGGAGTAATTACGGGCAGGTAACCCGATTTTATTTGGGCTTGCTGCAGAAAATGCACCAACCGCTCGCGCAGGGCAGTGCCTTTGGGCAGCCACAGCGGCAGTCCGGCACCCACTTTCTCGCTGAAGGCAAACAGCTCCAGCTCCTTGCCCAACTTGCGGTGGTCGCGCTTTTTGGCCTCCTCCAGCAAAACCAGGTAGTCGGCCAGTTCTTTCTGCTTGGGAAAGGTGATGCCGTATACACGGGTAAGCATGGGGCGCTTCTCGTCGCCGCGCCAATAAGCACCGGCAACGTTTAACAGTTTAACAGCCTTGATGGAAGAGGTGTCTGGAAGATGAGGCCCACGGCACAGGTCGGTAAAGTTGCCTTGGGTGTAAAAGGTAATGGTTCCATCTTGCAGTTCTTCTATAAGTTCCAGTTTATAGGGATCTGCCTTTTCGGTGAAGTAGGCTTTGGCCTCAGCTTTGGTTACCTCTCTGCGAGAATAGGCATTTTTCTGACCGGCCAACTCCAGCATTTTCGCTTCAATGGCAGGCAGGTCTTCAATGGAGAGGGCCTTTTCGGGTATATCTACATCGTAATAAAAACCGTTTTCAATGGCCGGACCAATGCCGAAACGTGCACCCGGATACAAAGCCTCCAGTGCCTCTGCAAACAAGTGGGCAGAGGAGTGCCACATGGTTTGTTTTCCCTCCGCATCGTTCCAGGTTAGGAGCTGAAGGCTACAAGTGGCAGGCAAGACACGGGTGCTGTCCCATACTTCGCCGTTAACTTTAGCGGCCAGCACGTTACGGGCCAGGCCTTCGCTAATGGACTGTGCCACCTGCATGGCGGTGGTGCCAACCGGGTAGGTGCGCACGGCACCATCGGGCAAGGTTACCTCTATGTTCATGAATGAAAATAAAAAAGCCGCACCCTTAGGCGCAGCTTGTTCGATGCTTGTGTTGAATTAGACATGCGCAGCTACCGGGCGCTTGATGGTGAGGTGATATCCCCCCAACAAAACGCCGGAAAACAATAGGTCACCCAAAATCTGCTTATCTAAGAAAGGCAGGGCCATACCGAAGCAAGAACCCAAACCGGCAGAGGTAAGTGGATACATGCCGCTGCTCATCCAAACGCCCAGATTGCTGATTGTCCAAAAGAGGATTCCGCTTCCTAATGTTCCCAGAAGCTGAGCAACCAAGCTGCGATTGCGCAATCGTGAGCCAACCCAAGCTGCGAAAGCTAGGGGCAAATAAATGAAAAGGATACCCCATGAAAGGAAGTATTCCGCATGACTTGCAAAGGCTTGGTTGAGAAGAGCAAGGGTAAGGGCATCGCTGATGAGCATGGCTGCCCACGTTGCCACCAGTGCCCAGCGGAAGTTGGGTAGACCCACTCCGGCCAAAACAGCCATAGCCATAATGGGGGTTAAACCGGGAGGATGCGGCAACAAACGGGTAAAGGAGGCCAACAAAACAGAGGCAAACACTACCCAGGATGCATTACGGTTGAGAATCGACATGATGGTGTTTTAATGATGGGCAAATATACGCCTGCAGCCAATGCCAAACGAAGGCAGCCTGCGTTTTTTACACCATTCGGCTTCGTTTCAACAAATAGGAGAGGAGCACGGAGTAGAATCCCTGGGCGATGTCGGCTTCCACAAGGTCTATGCGCATGCCTGCGCATTTCATGCGAAGGGTCTGCTGGTGAGCGGCCATGCGGCTGAGGTATGCCTCCCGCACCTCGGCCGGGTTGAGCTTCAATTCTTCACCGGTTTCCATATCGATGAAGTGGTGGGGGCGGTTGTCGAAGGAAAGCTCCTGCTCCAAGGCCTGATGGGTGGTTTGAAAGAGGATGACCTCGTGCTTGTTGTGCCTCAAATGCTGAAGCGCACCCATCAAATCCTCCATCTGTTGGTCATCGCCTAAAAAGTCGGAGAACACTACGACGAGAGAGCGTTTGTGCACCTGCTCGGCTACACTGTGCAGGGCCGCTGCCAGCCGGGTTCCGGAGGATTGCCCTTGTTCAAAAGGATGCCACAGTCGCTCGAGGTGAGCGTAGAGGAGCTGCATGTGGCTGTAACTCGATTTTGCGTGGGTGTGTATGCGCACCTCCGAATCAAAGGCGGTTAAACCCACCGCATCGCGCTGGTTTTTTAACAAGTTTAGGATCGAAGCGGCCGCCAGGGCACTGAACCCCGCTTTGTTGGCCGGTTGTAAGCTGGGCTTGCCATCTGCCGGAAAGTACATGGAAGACGAGGCATCCAGCACAAGCTGGCAACGCAGGTTGGTCTCTTCCTCGTATCGTTTTATGAAGAGCTTCTCGGTGCGTGCATACAGCTTCCAATCCAGGTGCCGCGTGCTTTCGCCGGTGTTGTAGAGCCTGTGCTCCGCAAACTCCACCGAAAAGCCGTGGTAAGGACTTTTATGCAAACCCGTTATAAAACCCTCCACGACCTGTCGGGCCAAGAATTCTAGAGAGGCAATGGGTTGTATGCCGGGATGGTCGATCATGCTGGGTACAAAGAAAAAAAATACAGGACGCCCTAACGAGCGTCCTGCAAACAAAACGACTAATGGACCTTAACCTTTCGATTGCGGCCCATACCGCCAGATGGTCGGGTTAGGATTAGGCCAGTTGCGCATCAAGCTTGGCCGCCAAAACCGATTTCGGAACGGCGCCTACTTGCTTATCCACTACCTGTCCGTTTTTGAAAACCAGAAGAGTGGGAATGTTGCGAATGCCAAATTTCATGGAGATGCCCGAGTTGGCATCCACGTCTACTTTTCCGATTACCGCACGGCCTTCATAATCTTTGGCCAGTTCCTCTACTACCGGACCTACCATGCGGCATGGTCCACACCATTCTGCCCAAAAATCTACGAGTACGGGTTTATCGGATTTAAGGACTAAGTCCTCGAAATTGTTGTCGGTTAGCTCAAGTGCCATAAGCGAAAAACAGGGGTTGGTTTAGAAATCAGAATTGATGCGGCAAAGGTAAGTGCTTCCCTTTAGATGTCCATGAGGAGTTCGGGATATGTGGACGGAAAAGCGCGACAAGTTGACAGAATTTAACTCAGATGGCTTCTTTCTCAGGCGTTATATCTTTGGCGCATGAAAAAACCGGTTAGGCCTCCTGCCATTTTAGAAAACGTAAG
The DNA here is from genome assembly GCA_040374085.1 of Flavobacteriales bacterium. Taxonomy (GTDB): domain Bacteria; phylum Bacteroidota; class Bacteroidia; order UBA4408; family UBA4408; genus JBEIVB01. Next base: position 37,763 of record JBEIVB010000007.1, read on the forward strand.
CATTGTTGATATGGCCCATGAGGGCCGAGGGTTGGGCAAGCATGAGGGCTTGGTGGTGCTGGTGGATCATGCTGTGCCGGGCGATGTGGTAGATGTGCAGGTTTTCCGCAAGAAGAAAAGCATGGCAGAGGGGCGCATTGCCCGTTTGGTAAGTCCATCGTCCTCTCGAACCGAACCGCGGTGCAATCATTTTGGAGTTTGTGGAGGGTGCAAATGGCAAAACCTTGCCTACGATAGCCAGCTTGCCTTCAAAGAGAAGCAGGTTTCCGACCAGCTTACCCGGTTGGGGCAGGTTTCCTGGCAGGAGTTTCGGCCCATCATAGGAGCCGGCGAAACGTATGGCTATCGCAATAAAATGGAGTATACTTTTTCCAACAAAAAGTGGCTTCAACAAATTGATTTAGAGTTAAATGATACAGATTCAATAAAGCAAAATATGAATGCTTTGGGTTTTCATATTCCCCAGCGTTTCGATAAGATTTTGCACATAGACCAATGCCATTTGCAGGCCGAAACGGGCAATGCCATCCGCAACTGGGTGTACGACCGGGCTCAGGCTTTGGGGCTCTCGTTTTTCGATCCGAAAGCCCAAACGGGGTGGTTGCGCAACCTGGTCATTCGGAGTTCCAACCGAGGTGGTTGGATGGTGATGTGGGTGGTATCGGAGGATGACATAATGTCGCTGAACGAGTTACGAACAGGCTTTTGTGAGCGTTTTCCCGAGGTGGAATCCGGATGGTGGGTGGTGAACGGAAAGCGCAACGATCATCTGGGCGATTTGCAGCCCCGGTTGCTCTGGGGCAATCCCTATTTGGAAGAATCAATGGAAGACCTTCGGTTTCGGGTTGGCCCTCTGGCCTTTTTTCAAACCAACGCGGCTCAGGCCTTGCGCTTGTACCAAGAGACCAGGGCCTTGGCCGGGCTAACCGGCAACGAAGTGGTCTACGACCTCTACACCGGCACAGGAACCATTGCCGGTTTTGTGGCAAAACACGCCCGAAAAGTAGTGGGCATAGAGTATTTAGAGGCGGCTGTGGAGGATGCCCGCAGCAACGCCAACTTAAACGGCATACACAATGCTGTGTTCTATGCAGGCGATATGAAAGAGGTGTTTTCTCCGGAGTTGATTGCGCGCGAGGGTGCACCGGACGTGGTCATTACCGATCCGCCCCGGGCCGGTATGCACGAATCGGTGGTGCAGCGCCTCCTGGAACTGAAGCCCAAGCGCATTGTATATGTGAGCTGCAACGCCGCAACCCAGGCCAGAGACCTTCAGCTTCTAAGCAGCCTCTACCAAGTTTCGGTGGTTCAGCCGGTAGATATGTTTCCACAAACGGCACACGTGGAAAACATCGTGCGATTGGATTTAAAAACCACCGATTAGGTTGGATTTGCCCCTTCGGTTTTTTTGCCAAACCATAGATCATACGTTATCAATTGGATACGTTTAAACGGATTGCATGCCGTATCATGCGCCCTTTCTTTTCTTTTTCTTTAACGATATCCTAATTTTTCGCTGCTCATTCATCCCCGTGGTAGTTTACCTTTGTAGCATGAGGATTGTTTTACGCTTTGGTTTGCTGGCAGGTGCATTCGTCATGCTGGCAGCATCCGATGTTAGGGCCACTGCTGTGCGCACCTTTTCCTTTACCCGAAACATCAAAGAAGCTTATCAGGATTTGATTTCGTTTCGTTATCAGGATGGGCAGCGTTGGCTGGAGCGGGAAAAGCGCGAGAATCCCAACAACCTTTTGCCCTATTTTTTGGAAAACATCCCAGAGGCTTCGGGTATTTTCATTCGGGAGGAAGAGGAGGAATTCGATCGTTTGAAAGGCAACAAAGACAAGCGCCTCAATTTGATGGAACAGGGCGACCCTCGTTCTCCATTTTTCTTGTACACACAGGCCGAGTTGCACCTTCAATGGGCTTTGGCCCGGGTTAAGTTTGAGGAGTACACTTCGGCCGCCCTCGAGCTGAACCGCGCCTACCGCATGCTCAACGAAAACAAAAGGAAGTTCCCCAATTTCCCACTCAACAACAAAGGACTGGGGCTTTTGCATGTTATGATTGGAACCATTCCCGATTCCTATAAATGGGCCGTTAATCTTTTGGGCATTAGAGGCACCATTAAAACGGGCATTTCCGAATTGCGTGCGTTTTATAAAATCGCCCACACCGATTCCGCCTATTCCTGTTTCCGAACCGAGGCAACCGTGTTTTTGGGTATGGTGCTCATCAACTATACCAACCACGAAGCAGAAGCAGTTGGATTGATGGATGCCATTGAGCGCGAGCGCGATGTAAATCCCATGTTGGCTTACATCTACAGCTCCATTGGATTGAAAACCGGGAGATCGGAAGAGGTGGTGGCCTTTCAAACCCGCTACAGGCAGGGTAAAAACGTTCCCTCGTTTCCGTATCTTGATCTTCAGCTTGGGCAGGCCAAGCTCTTCCGCCTCGATGCAGATGCCGATGTGCCCATGTTGCAATTTTTAAAGCACTTCAAAGGACTCAACTACATAAAAAGCTGCCATCAGCATCTAGCGTGGCACTATCTGGTAAACGGCAAATCCGATAAGTTTCAATACCACTGGAAAGAGATCAACGGCATTGGCAGCATTGTGGTAGACGAGGATAAGCAGGCCCTCAAAAACTTCCAAAATAATGCCTTTCCGAATCCCATGCTGCTAAAGGCTCGTCTGCTTTGCGACGGTGGTTTTTATGCCCAAAGTTTAAAGGTGCTGGCAGAGGTGAAACCAGCCTCGCTAAAGGCACCCGAACAGCAATTGGAATACATCTACCGCCTCGGCAGGGTCTATGCCAAAACGGGCGCCCTTCAGTTGGCCATATCCAACTACGAGAAAACCTACCAACAAGGTGCATCTCAGCCCTTTTATTTTGCCGAAGCCAGCGCAGTTCAACTGGGCCTGATATACGAGAATCAAGGAAACAACGAAAAGGCTGAGTATTATTTTCATAAGGCATTGGATGTAAAAAAACATGCCTTTAAGAACAGCCTCGACCAAAAAGCCAAAGCCGGTTTGAACCGCCTTGCAGGTGCTTAATGCTGATCCAGCAACTCTCTCAGTCGCTTGAAAGAGGCCTTGTTTTCAGTAACATCCAGAGACTCATATACCTTTTGCTTTTCGCGGTTGGTTAGGTGCCAACTCAAGGATATGTTGTCGCGGAGGGTGTTGTTTAGTTGGAATTCCAAAACCTCTATTTTGCCGTCATACCAGCGGCTGGCGTATTGGTATAAGCCATCGTTGTTGAAATCCTGAATGTGGAAAAGGTTCCCATACAAAGCATCAATGGGCGTACTGAAGGTTTCAAAAAGCGTTTTGGAGCCGCCGGCATCGGTGTGGATGCGCTTATAGCGGTCGCGCAGTTGTAAAATAACTACCCCGCTTGTGTTGCTCGATATCCAGTTGCGGAAGGTATAGAGGAATTTGAGGGTGGTTTCCAATCCAAAGTTATCGCGGGCGCCGGCATCCATAAGTTCGATCATGGGCTCGCTGGGTAAGGAAATAAAAGGGGTAACAAAGGGGAAGCTGGCACTCATGCGCAAAGCCGTGGTAAACCGAAGGTTGCCGGGATTGTGGTTTGCAAAAAGTCGGGAAAACTCAATTCCATCTTCCAAGGGCACGCGCGTTATGGAGTCGGAATCGGAATATCGGGTGAGGTAAGAAACGGGTTGAGGAGAGATGTACATGCGCCGCCCATCGTTGGCTACGGTGGGCGAGAGGATCATCATGGGCATGCGTGAATCCGCTTCCGGCTGAGCGTAATCTCGAATGGCCTTATCCATAACGTGAGCGGTGTTGTTGTTCAACGCGTTTTCAAATGCATAGCCACGATCTTTTTTGTACCGGTTTTCGCCAATGACCACGCGTTGGGTGCGCAGGAAAAGGTCGTTTACGGCCATAGAGAAGGCAACTTGATTCAGCAAGTCGCGGCTCATGTTGCGCCGCAAGGTTTGGTCGTGGCAATTGGGAATGCGCTTTTGTTGCTCGAGCCAAGCCAATTCGCGGAAAAAAGCCGCTCCAATCATGCCACCCGATGCACCGGTTATGAGCTGGGTATGAGACCAAAATGCGCCGTTGGTGATGCTGTCTGCGCGTTGAAGTACGCAAAAGGTCCATAATGTGCTCCGCAACCCTCCCCCTGAGGTGTTGATGAGTATCAGCTTTGGCTTATGACCGCTTTTATCTGTGCTTGGACTGTTCTTCAGCCTCCACCGATCGAGGATGTTGATGGTGTGATCAAAGTCGCGGTGTTGGATGCTGTCTGCGTGGCTCAATTGATGGAGGACAGAGTCGGTGTATGCGGCCGGTTTGGGGCGGTAATCGAGTCCGAGCGCACGGGTATCGGGGTAGATGAATGGGTTTTGAAAGAGGAGGTTGATGGCAAACAAAATCAATAAAGTTACCGTTGTGCTCCAACCCCGCAGCCAAGCGTGCAGGGCACTGAACAGCATCAGATACATGGTAAACATCAAAAAGATGCTGCTGCCTGCCGGTAAAGCAAAGAATGGCACCTCACGGAAAAAACCCAACACCAGGAGGGTGCCCACCACGCACCATTCAAACCATGCGGCATTGCGGTGATTTTGACGAAAGACGCGGTGCAATACCTCTTTGTCGTAATGACCTACGTCGCGCGCTACTTTAATTCTTCTGAAGTTGCTGATGTAAGTTTCTACATGCCAATCTCGGCTCTCACGTCCTGTTAGGCGTTTCCACTCCATGTTCCGTTTCATGGCAACCCGGTTTACCCGGCCACGGGTGCGGTCCTCGGAGTCTGAAGGCCGTATGCCAAACATGTGGTAGATGTCTGAGTTGGTTCGGAAGAAATAGGAGAGGGAGAGAAACACAAAACTGAAGACGCCAAAATGAAATCCGGCCATATCGGCGAGGGTCTCCAATCCTCCGGTTATTTGATCGTTGTGTTGAAAGGAATAAATCTGTACCGTGTAAATTGCAAGAAATGCCAAGGGCAGGATGCAGTTGTTCAGGCAGTATTTGAGGAAGGGATTGGTGAGGGTGGCTAAGAACGGAAATCGAAAAGAGTTGATGATGTAACTCGATATGTTGAAGGCCATAATAAAGCCTCCGCAGGAGAAGCCTACAAAAAAGTAGGCTAAGAAACCTGATTGCTCCAGGTACTCCGGATTCAGAAATAGAAATGGCACACCATACCGGGCCAATATGGTTCTGCTGATAAATCCAAAAAGGACGAGCCAAAAAATGAGGAGGCCTTGGTTCTTTTTCAGGTGCACCAACAGGAGCTGGATGGGAAAAAAATAGGCAACCCTCCTATAGCTTTGGCTGTTGAAAAAGGCCTTCATGCAGATGGTTTAGGTAGAAGCGGGTAAGCGGTTATAGGGCTTTCTCCACAAGATCGAGTACCCGCTTTTCGGCTTCCTCCCCTTGTTTCAGGATGTGGGCCGTTTCGTTGAGCATCTGCTCCTTGGTTTCGGCGTTGCTGAGCGAAGCTGCGTTGATGCGCACGTTGAGTGCAGCGCCTTTTATGGCAGCCAGTGCGGCAAGTGCACCCACGCCCACATCGGATGCCGAGTTTGGGTTTCCTTTGGCGGCCATGGCTTCCAACACACCAAAGCATGCCAAGGACTTTTTCATTACCGAAAGCGGCACCGCACAAGCATGCACAGTGGCGGCCTCTATGGCTGCCTTTCGCGCGTGCTGCTCCTCTGGCGTGGATTTGGGCATTTGAAAAGCCGCCATGATGCCCTGGAAGGATTCCGTGTCTTCATCCACTTTCTTCAATAAATCGTCTACCAGGTTCTGGCCTTCCTCGGCCACCTGAGAGAATTCATGCCAGCGCTCGTCCCAGCCCTTTTTGTGGGCGGAAAGGTTGGCCACCATTGTGCCCAAGGCCGCCCCCAATGCACCCAGGTAGGCAGAAACCGATCCTCCGCCCGGCGCGGTAGATTCGCTGGCGGTTTCATAAGCAAATTGTTGTAGGGTAAGCCCTTCGAGCTTGCCGGGTTTGGGCGATTTTAGAAGGTACTCTATGATGCGCTCCTCGGGGTTGAATGGCCCTAGCTGGTCGAGGCCCATGGTTTGCACGGCCACTTTGATCAGTTCTTTGTCGGGCAATCCGGTAGAGCGTTGCTGTTGCGCCAAGAAGTGGCGTCCGGCATCCAGGAGGCATTTTAGGGGCACCAATCCCACCAGCTCCGAGCCGGTAACGCGCATGCCACGGGCCTGTGCACGTTCGCACACGGCATCGAAGGCCATGTGCAGGGGCGTTACGTTGATGTTGGTGAGGTTCATGGAAACCTGGGCGAACCCATATTCCTCTATGAACCACCCAATGGCTTTCACCTGCTTCAGCATGCCGGGTTCAGTAACGGGGTTTCCGTTGGCATCGGTTACCACCTTTCCGGTGATGGGATTGCCTTCGCGCTTGGTGCGTCCGGCCTCGCGCACATCAAAGGCAACGGAGTTGGCGCGGCGAACGGATTGGGTGTTTAGGTTTACGTTGTAGGCAACCAGAAAATCGCGGGCACCAATCACGGTGGAGCCAAAAACGGCGTGGTGTTCAGCCGGACCGTAATCGGGTTGCCAGCCGGGCTGGGTTATTTTTCGGAAGAAGCCTTCGTACTCTCCTGCCCGAATCACAGCCAGGTTGCGGCGCTCGGGGTTTTGCTGTGCGGCTTCGTATAGGTAAACGGCTATGCCCAGCTCGGTTCCAACGCGCTCGCCGAGGCGCCTGGCCCATTCGGCAGTTTCCTCCATGCTGATGTTGGAGATGGGTATTAGCGGACACACATCGGTGGCGCCCATGCGGGGATGCTCGCCTTTGTGCACGCGCATGTCTATGACTTCGGTTGCGGCTTTTATGCCCCGGAAGGCGGCTTCTACCACCTGGGCAGGTTCCCCCACCAAGGTAACCACGGTGCGGTTGGTGGCTTTGCCCGGATCTACATTCAACACCCGCACGCCCTCTACCGAAGAGATGGCGTCGGTGATGTGGCGAATCACCGCCGGATCGCGGCCTTCACTAAAATTTGGAACGCATTCAATCAATTGCATATCCCTTGCCTTATGTTTGTTGCGCTAACCTACGCAAAAACAACTTGAAACGCTTCCTTTTCCTGCTCAACTGTTTGGCATTCGTGTCCGCACACCTTTCTGGTGCTGGCCCCCAGCGCGTGCGCGTGTATCTGCGCAACAAGGGTCCGGAACAGGCGCGCTGCCTAGATGCCGCGGCCATGAACGTGTATGAGCCCTATCTGGCCCTGCTGAAACGCAGCGGACTGCAGGTGCGCATGACGTCTAAGTGGTTCAACATGGTTTCGGGCTGGGCATCGGAAGATGCGCTCACTCGCTTAGAAAAGCTCAACTGCATTCATTCTATTGAAGTATTAAAAATACCCGTATCGGGCAGCCATTTCCTTACCTATGCAGCAGATGAAGCGGAAGAGAACAGAAAAGTCAAATTGGCGCGTGAGCAGTTAGAGAATTTGGGAAGCGATACCCTTCGGAGGCTTGGTTGGAACGGCAATGGAGTGCGCATCGCCATCTTCGATGGAGGCTTTCCACGGGTAGATCGTCATCCCGCCTTTGCGCACTTAAGGAAAGAAAATCGGATTCTTGGCACCTTCGACTTTGTGCAGCACAGGCCCATGGTGTATGCGCACAATATGCATGGAACCGCGGTGCTGAGCAACGTGGCCGGAATGTATCATGAGCAGCCTTTGGGATTGGCCACAGGGGCCCAATTACTGTTGGCCCGCACCGAGCAGAACAGCGAGCCCTTTTCGGAAGAAGAAAACTGGCTGGCCGCAGCGGAGTGGGCCGACTCCCTGGGTGCCGACATCATCAGCTCCTCCCTGGGCTATGGCACCCCGCGCTACTTTCCGGAGTGGATGGACGGCCAGCACAGCCTGGTGGCGCGTGCCGCACGCATGGCCGTGAGGCGCGGAATCTTGGTGGTGAACTCCGCCGGCAATGAGGGCGATGAATCGTGGACCTTCTTAGTTACCCCCGGCGATGTGGATTCGGTGTTAACCGTGGGCGGCATCGATCCAAAGGAAGGATACCATATTGGCTTTTCGAGCTACGGACCTGCGTTTGATGGCAGCCTAAAGCCCGAGCTGTGCGCCTTTGGGCAAACCACCTGCGCCTTGCCCCGAGGCTATGGAATCTTGAGCGGCACCTCCTTTTCAGCGCCTCTGCTTACAGGATTCGCCGCCTGCATCTTGCAGGGGCATCCGGAATGGAAACGCAAGCCCATGGAGCTGAAGCGCTACCTCTGCACATTAGGCAGCCAGTTTCCCTACGCCGATTACGCGCATGGCTATGGCGTGCCGGCTTTAAGACCTGCACCAAAAGCCTGCGATTCACCCGAGTTTCTCGTTTCATCCGACACTCTCAAGGTTCAGGTTTCCTGGAAAGGCTGCACCGTTGGTGATGGTAGTCTGTTCTACTGGTCGCTTCAGGAACCCGGTACCGAGCGCATTCTCCGTTACCAGGTGGTGCGCATGGAAGAAGGCAAACCTTTGCGCATTCCACTTTCCGGAATAAAACCCGGAAGTAGGTTTTCTTTCAGCTGGCAACGGCAAAAAAGCACCTACATGTATTCACCCTAACGGGTTAAGATCCATTTTGCGGTAAACCTACCCAAACCGGAGTTCAGCACCACATAATATAATCCAAAACCTATACCCAAGCGCGTAGGGTCTAACGTCATTTGGTTCATTCCGGCGTTGGCAAAGCCCGCATCGGATTGCCATACCTTGCTGCCGTTTGCGCTGTAGAGCACTACTTCGGTGTTCGTTGGTTCGGGAAAAAAGAAGGTGAGGGTGCAGGTGCCGCTGCCCGGATTTGGACAGAGCAGGAGTTTTCCGGGTTCAAAGAAGCCAAAGGTCACATCTTCGCACACATCGGCGTTGAGGGTGCGGTGGGCGGATGGACCGCAGGTGGTGGGCACAGTACTTTCCGAGAGTATTTCGCGCACACCCAATACAGCATCGCTGTCTATGGTGCCTTTTCGCACGCCCTTGGGAATGGAGAAGTGCATCAACTGGGTGGGATTTATAACATGGGTGAGTTGCAGGGCGTGACCCAGCTCGTGCAGGGCAACGGAGTAAAAATCCCATTTTCCGAGAGACGCAGCGTTTCTGCTGTAGCTCCACA
>JBEIVB010000190.1:0-3167 GCA_040374085.1 Flavobacteriales bacterium
CTCACCGTCTCGTATGCTGAGATTGGGCTGGGTGGTGAGGAAGTATTCATAACGATCTACTTGTCCAAGCTCTACATAGATTTCTTTCATGGCCCTCAAGGCCTGCTGGGCCTCGGTGCTGTTGGGACAGCGCTTTATGATGTCCTGATAGGTGGTCAACGCCAATTCGTTTTGATCGGTGTTTCCATAGATGAGGGCTAGCTTCATCTGAGCCCTGCGCACGAAACTGCTGTTTGGATAATCGGTCATGAGGACCTTGAAGGCCTCCATGGCTTTGCCCTCGTCGTTCTTTAATAGGTAGGTGTTGGCCAGTTCGTACTGGGCATCGTCGCGATAGCTCGAGGTGGGATAGCTGGCCAGAAGGTATTGCAAAGAGGTTATTTTATCATCCAAACGGTCCAGCAAGCCCATGCACATGGCTTTTTGAAAGATGGAGTAGTCGTTGTTGAACACGGCCAGCTGCAAGGCCTGGTCGTAGTAGTCTATGGCGTTGCTGAAGTCACGCAACATAAAATATCCATCACCCAAACGTATGAGGGCATCGTTCTTTTTGCGCCGATGCTCATCGCCGGTCAATCCCACAAATTTGCGAAAGGCCCGGGCCGATTGGTCGTAGTCGGCCAGGTTAAAGTAGGCATAGCCCATGCCGTAGTTGGCTTCCGGGTACTCATCCAAGCGGTCGGCACCGGGCTCAAAGAGAAATTTCCGGTACGATAATATGGCGCTGTCCATAAGGTTAAGCCGATAAAAGGCTTCGGCTTTCCAATAACGTGCTTGGGCGGTGGTCTGGCGCTGGAGATTGTATTTCAAGGAGCGGTTCAAATGGTCTATGGCCGAGGTATAGTTGCCGTTGTTGAAGAGCTCTATGCCCCGCATGTAGGCAATTTTCTGGTAGGCTCTCTGAAGGCTCAGCGATTTTTTATCCATTTTTTCTAATGCCTCCAGGGCTTCCTGGTAGTTTCTCGATGAGAGAAAGGCGTTAACCAAATACCCAAAGGTTTCTTCGTAATGCACGCTGCCCGGATACACCTGCATGAATTGCTGCAAGGCCGCAATGGCATCGTAGTAGGGATTGGGATCGAGCTCGTAGGATAAACGCGCAAAGTTGTAGAGGGCGTCTTCGTTGATCGAAGGGTTGTATTTCAATTTGGCCGCTGCCGCAAAGCTGTTGCGAGCCTGGGTTTTCTGACCCAGCTTCAAATGGCAATCGCCCAGGGTGTAGTAGGCCAGTTGGTTGAGGCTGTCGTCGGGTTGCACCACCACTTTCTGAAAGGCATCGCGGGCCGATTCGTACTGTCCGGCTTTGTAAAAGGCATAGCCCAATTGATAGTGGTCTTCGCGCCCCAATCGGTTGCCGCCTTTGGCATAGGTTTTCAGGTAAGGCAAACTCTCTTTGTATCGGCCGGTTTGGTAGTAGGCATCGCCTATGAGGCGCGCAATCTCCGGACCACGCTTGGCCGTTGCGCTGTCTAAGATGGGCTTGGCGTATTCGATAAGGGCATCGTACTGCTTCTGAAAATATAGGATTTGTGCAATGTAATACGGCACCACCGGAGCAAACGGACTCTTGCCCTTAAACTTCCGAAAACCCTGCAAGGCAGCATCGTATTTTTTCTCGAGGTAGGCGATGTGACTGTAGTAGTAGGTGGCAGGCGCAGCGTAGCGGTTGTCTACGTCTTTCACCTCGGCCAGCAAGGGCTTGGCCGCCGCATATTGCTCGCGCACAAAGTGGGCATAGCCTTTTTTAAAGGCAAACTCCTGCTGCTGATCCTTGCTCAGGCGCCTGGCCTCCACGCGGTTGTAGCGCACCAAGGCCTCTTTGAATTCCCGGTTGCGGTAGTAGAGGTTGCCCAGTGCAAACAGGGCCTCATCGCGGAAGGCGTGCTCGGGGTAGTCGTTCACAAAGCGGCTGAGCCTCCATTCGGCGTCGTCGTTGAAGAGCTCAAACGCGCATCGGGCCTGGTAAAAGGCCAGGGTGGCGCCGGTTTCGGTTTGCGGGCCAAACAAGGGCTGCAAGGCACGCAGCGCTTCCTGTGCTGCGGCATACTGCTCTTGCTCATACAGCTCCAGCGCGGCCTTCAGCCGGGCCGATGCGTGCACCTGAGCCGGCGTTTGCTGCGCCATTGCGGGGTGCATTCCCAAGAAAAGGGCCATGCTCCACAGCCCCAAGATTATGTGCTTCATACCTGCCATCGGTCTTTCCATCGTTCGTTGCTTCACAGGCCTCTTCCGCTAAGAAAAAGGCCCAAGAAACCGGATTTAAAAGTACAGGGTAGGGGTGGGGCAGTGGGTGGGGTATTTCTTGAGTTATGAACGCAGCCATGTTAGCTTTCGTATGCCGCATCAAGAGAAGGTTGGCAAGTATCCAAACTCAATCCCTCAATCGTCCACGCATGCGGCTCAACCTTCTAACCTTCGCCGCATCCTCTGCGCCCTTTGCGCCCCATCTTTGCGCCCTTTGCGTGACCCCGCCACGCTCTCGCCAGCATCCTCGCATGTGGCTCAACCTTCTTACCTTCGCCTTATCCTCTGCGCCCAGTGCGTGCAAACGAATTCCACGAATCATGGTCATCCGTTTTCGACCTCAACCCCTTTAAAACCCAAAAGCGGAATCCAATGGGTTCCGCTTTTGGGTGTTCATCATTCAACGCAGGTTATACCTGTCTCAGAATGTTCTTCCAGCTTTGCACCTTAGCTGCGGTTCGGTTTTGGTTGGCCGTGCCGGTGTGCACCAGAGTTTTGCTGCTGATTTTTCCCGGCAGCAGGTTGTCGAGGTAGGTTAGGCCTTTGAACATGTCGGGCATGATGGTTTCCGAAGACTTTATTTCCACCAGGTTGAGCTTTTCGGTGTACTGCCAAATGAAGTCCACTTCGTGCCCTGCCACGTCGCGCCAGTACCAGTAATCGAGGAGCAGGTTTTGGTGGTAGTTTTGTTTGATGTATTCGTTGATGACGAAATTTTCAAACAAGCTTCCTTTGTATGCACTGGTTTTTAGGCTTTCCGCATCGTTTATTTTCAGGAGGTAACACAACAGGCCGGTATCGTAGAAATACAACTTCGGACTTTTGGTTACGCGTTTGTTGAGGTTGGCGTAATAGGGCTGCAATTGGTAAACGATGTAGCTCGTTTCCAACTTCGAAATCCATGATTTGGCGGTGGGTTGCGA
>JBEIVB010000154.1:0-4366 GCA_040374085.1 Flavobacteriales bacterium
CACCCCACATTTCACCCAAAAGGGAAAAAACAGGAGCGCAACAAAGAGGAGCTTGGCGAAGCGGTTCATGTGTTCCGCCAATAAAAGTACCGAAAATCTGTTTAACCTTTTGCAGGCGGTGCGGTTTGCACTTTTATTCGGCTGGCTAAAAACACGCATACCAACGTGGCAGCCACGGCCACCAAGCCCACCAGCAGATAATCTTCCAGGCGTCCACCTGGGCCTTTGTGGATGAGGCGGCCGGCCAGCAAAGCGGCCAAACCGGTGGCTACCTGTTGAAGGCATGAGTTCAGTGTCATAAAACTACCGCGCGTTTTGGGGTCAACCGTGCCGCTTACCAAGGCCATAGCCGGAATCATGCGCCCACCGCCAAACACAAAAAAGCTGCTCGTGATGATGAACACCAGAGCAAGAGGGCGCAAGATTCCCATACCGGAAATAAACAAAATGGGAACGAGGGCTACAACCGAAAGCACATAAAACACCCGGTGCTTTCCGAACCGATCGGCCATGCGGCCAATAAGAGGAGCGGTGAACATGGTGAGGAGTCCGCCGAAAAAATACATCAGCGTAACCTGCTGCTTGCTTAACCCTACATTCAGCTCCATGCTGGGGGCTATGAAGGGAATGATGGAGAAATGCGCAACCATGAGCACCGATGTCAGCATGAGCGCCCGCTTCTGCATGGGTTTAGCCGCAATGGATCGAAAGGGTGCAAAGCTGGGTTTTAGGCGCGCTCCGGCTACAAGGTGTTTGTTCATGCGTGGAATGAAGGTCATCACCAAAGGAACCACAACCGTTCCCAAACCTGCGATGAGCAGGAAAGGGAAGTGCCAGTTGAATTGAGCGGCAAGAAAAAGTCCAAGCGGTACACCGGCAACAGAGGCTAGGGAAAAGGCGGCGGTAAGTGTACCCATGGCCTGGGCACGCCGCTCATAAGAAAAGGTATCGGCTACGATGCTCTGCACCTGTGCGCCAATGAGGCCGCCGAAACCACCGGCCACCATCCGAGCCAGCAACAGGGCATGATAATCGGAGACCAAACCGCATGCAAGCGTACCGGCCAGAAATCCTACATAACCAAAGAGCAATACCTTCTTACGGTCGAAGAGATCCACCACAAATGAGGCAAGCAAACTGGCTAAGCCCGCAGAGAACGTGTAGGAGCTAACCAGATAGCTGAATTCAGTTGGTCCGATGTGCAACAAATCCATGAGCGAACTACCCAAGGGCATCATGATCATAAAATCAAGAATATGGGTAAAATTAATGGAGGCCAACAGCAGCAGGATGATACGCTCAGATTTGATCATTCGATTTTGGGGGATGAGAGGAAGAATTTCGCGGCAAAGATGAACAAAGCAGCTCATTGCCAATACGCAAGCCGATTGCTTTCCCGTTTAACCGTTTTTTTTTATTTTGTGGCCAAGAACAGGTTATGAAGTATCGGTATCGCTATAAAGACCCTCACACCCAGTATTTGGTGGTGGAGGCAGAGATGGAAACGCGGGGTTCGGCGCGGTTGGTGTTGAACTTACCTGCCTGGCGCCCGGGCAGATACGAGTTGGGCAATTTTGCCCGCAACTTGCGCAACTTAGAAGCACGTGATGCCGAAGGCAACGCTCTAAAGGTCAGCAAAATCGATTTGCATTCCTGGGAGGTCATCACGGAGGGTGCAGCTGAGGTACGCATATCTTACCAATACTATGCAGCCGAGCTGAACGCCGGCTCTAGCTGGATTGACCCCTCTCAATGCTATGTAAATCCCATTAACTGCACCCTATATGTTTCCGGACGCGAGCATGAACCCTGCTCGGCAGAGGTTATGGTTCCCGAGGATTTCGAGATGGCCTGCGGTCTTGCTTCGGAGCGCATTCCGGGTGGATTCCGGTTTCAGGCCGAATCGTACCATTTGTGGGTAGACAGTCCTTTCGTTGCCTCTCCCAATCTCATTCACAACCAATTTGTGATGGACGGTTATGAGTTTCATCTTTGGTTTCAGGGCGGGGGAGCGCCTGAATGGAGCAGGCTGCTCCGCGATTTTTTCATCTTCATCAACGAGCAGCTCATGCTGTTTGGGGAGCTCCCATCGGAATCCTACCACTTCATTTTTCAGATTTTACCCTACCCTTTTCATCATGGGGTAGAGCATGTGCACAGCACCGTTATTGCATTGGGACCTGCTCACCAGACCACCACCAAATCAGCCTACAACGAACTGCTGGCCATTTCCTCGCATGAGCTTTTTCATGCTTGGAATGTAAAAACCATTCGCCCCGCAGAAATGCTTCCCTATCGATACCAAGAGCCTAATCTTTCGCGACAGGGCTGGGTTTACGAGGGAATCACCACCTATTACGGCGATTATCTCTTGCTTCGCTCTGGTGCGTTCGATGAAGTCGACTACTTTTTGCAGCTCGCCAAGCAGATACAAAAACACGCCAACAACCCCGGTCGCTTTCACGCCACTCTTGCCGAAAGTTCCTTCGATACTTGGCTCGACGGTTACACCAAAGGCGCACCGGGACGAAAAGTATCGATATATACAGAAGGTTGTTTATTTGCTCTGGTTCTCGATATAGCCATTCGCACGGGTAGTAAAGACACGCATGCCCTCGATACCGTCATGAAGAGGCTTTATACCGACTTTGGGAAAGCCGGAAAAGGCTATTCAGAAACCGATGTTATGCGCCTTTGCAGCGAAGCCGCAGATCAAAATTTGGATGCATATTTCGAGCGCTACCTTTACGGCACCGAGCCCCTACTCGATGCGGTGCGTGAGGCCTTGGCGCATGTTGGACTGGAGGTGGGCATGACCCCCTTGGAAAATCCCTACGAGGGCTTTCTGGGCATTAAGGTGGATGCTTCTGCAGCTCGTCCGGTGATTGCGGACGTGTGGCCGGGATCTCCAGCCCATGCAGCAGGTCTTGCTCAGGATATGATCGTGGTGGCCGTTAACAGCATAGAAGTTGGAGGCAACGTGCACGACTGGCTGAACTGGACCTGTCAACGCCCTGTATCGATTGCCATAAGCTGGATGAATGAAATTAAATCTTTTTCAGTTAACCCGAACCGGATCATGCATTATCGAAAATATCATCTGTTCAAATCGCCCGAGGCTGCAACAGAAGAGCGCCAACGTTACCAGAAATGGTGTGGCAAACAATTTTGATTGCGCATGTCGGAAACAGAATCGTCTTACGGCAAAACATTCCCTTCTGCGGTGGATTGGAGCAGGCTGCAGCTGGTTTTTGAGAGCGCACCAAACCCCATATTTATATTGAATGAGGAGGGTATCCTCCTCTTTTCCAACAAAGCCGGAATAGAAGACATACCTCTTCTCGCCCCCCCCTTGGGTGAAACCCACTTCCAAGACCTCATCACAGAAGAATACCGCAAGGCCTTTCAGTTGCTCTGGAGAAAAGTAAAAAGAGGGCGAGAAGTTTCTTCATCGGTGGTGATTGCCATTGAAAATCGGCGGGAGGAGCTGAACTATCTCAACATTCGCATTCTGCCCTTGTCCTCGCCCACCGAGCCTGCACTCTATGTGGTTCAGGCAGAGCGGGCTGCAGCCGGCAGAGAAATTCCCATAGAAAACCTCTCCCGACTCCGCTTTTGGTCGCTGCTGGAAAATGCATCGGAAGTGGTTATGTTGCTGAATGCCGGTGGTAAGTTTATCTACGTAAATAAAGGGCTCTCCACAAAAACCGGCTTTCTTGAAGAGGATTACATTGGTCATTTTGCCTCCGAGCATGTAGAGTCGGAATACTTGCCCGCATTGATGGAAGCCTTTGCACACTCTAAAAAAGCCCACGGGCAAATGGTGCGCGTTGAGTTGGGTGTGAAAACTTTCAATGGGGGCAGGCTGTTGCTGGACTGCAATGGAGTGAATTTGCTCGACGATTCCAACATCAGCTGCTTTGTGGTCAACGCGCGAGATGTAACCGAAGAGCGCCTTGCTGCAAAAGAGCAGGAGTTCTTAACGACCATGTTGCAAAACCTTTTTGTGGCATCTGCAGATTCTTTCCTCCTCGCCGATCATCAAACGCGTAAGGTCCTCCAATTCAATCCCAGTGCCGGGCGCTTGTTTGGATCGTTGGAGATCGGGCAACTCTCGCCTTTAGACGATGTGCGGTACCTGCTCAACAGCACCTTGCAACCCACCACCAAAAGCCTGTTGATTGAAAGAGGCGAGGATGTTCAGGAAGAAATCATGTTCACCCCAGAACAAGACCAAATCATGTGGGGGCAGGTAACCACCAAGCTTCTTACCCTCGATCAACGGTTGTATGAGTTCATTCGGATTATTGATATTACGCAAAAAAAAATCTTGCAGGAGAAACTGCTGCTCGATCAACAGAAACAG
>JBEIVB010000058.1:0-15711 GCA_040374085.1 Flavobacteriales bacterium
AATTTACTGGATCTTTCTCGAAACAATTCCTCTTGTTTTGCCAGTTCCTCCAATCGTTTCCGCTCGCCGGCCTCAGCAGTTTCCTTTAGTTTTTGGGCCAGTGCAGCCATGGCCTCTTGCTTTTTCCGTGCGTTCTCTATTTCCTTTTGCTTGGCTTCTTCTGCAAGGCGCTTTATTTCTTCTTCTTTTTCGGCTTTTATGCGGGCTTGCTCGGCCTCACGTGCAGCATCTTCAGCAGCTTTTTTTGCGGCCAGTTCGGCAGCGGCTTTTTCTTTTTCGGCTTTTATGCGGGCTTGCTCGGCCTCACGCGCAGCCTCCTCTGCAGCTTTTTTTGCGGCCAGTTCGGCAGACGCCTTTTCCTTTGCTTTCGAGGCTTCCGAGGCAGCGGCTTCTTTTGCCGCTTTCTCCGCTTTTCTGCGAGCTTCTGCTTCCTCCTGAAGTTTGGCCTGTTCTTGTTTTAGACGATTCTCTTCGGCTTCTGCCTCAGCAAGAGCCTCGGCTTCCTCTTGCTGACGCTTGCGCTTGCGCTCTGCAGCGGCTTCTGCTTTTTGTTGGCGCTCGGCCTCTTGTTCGGCGGCAATGCGTTGTCGCTCTGCTTGCTCTGCCGCCGCCTGGTCTGCTCTTAATTTGGCTAAACGTTCCTCCTCTTGCCTTTTTGCTATGGCCTCTGCCCGTGCTTTTTCTTCAGCGTCTTTTCGCGACTGCTCGGCCAATTCCGCGCTCACTTTTCCGGTCTCCACAAATTCCGCCATGGCCTTGCGCATGGTCTTAATCTTTTCCTCCATATCGGCCTTGTAGGCATCGTCACGGTCTAAATCGTATTGATCTTCTATGTAGCTGTATCGGTCTACGGCCTGATCCATCAGATCTGTGGCAAAACCTTCAACTGCCTTAAAAAGCACCACATCTATAAATTTTGGAGCAAACCCTTCCTCGATTCGCTCTTTTGGAATCATGGTGCTGAAGGCAAAACGCTGACTCACGTAGCCTTTCTTGCCAAATGAAAGGGTGTAGGTATGCTGAAAACGCAATTTAATCTTGAAGCCCCCCTCTGCATCGGTGTTGAGCCGAACAGGTCCAACTCCATCTGTTTCATCCACCACCACAAAGCAACCGGCCCTCTGACCTTCTTCCGTGTTGAGGGTGCCCTCAACAGAAATGAATTTATCCTGTGCCCGGCTCTCGGCAACAAAAGTCACCAAAACCAAGGCCAGAAGAAACGAGTAGGAACGGAAGCAGAAAACCACGGGGCGCCAAATTTAACCCATTTTTTATGTGTTGGATAACGCGGCAACCTCGCATTTCTTGCCTTGAGACCACATCCATTTTTTTTAACACTTTTTCGGGAAGGTTGCATAAACCATGGGCCTGTTCATTCAGTCTTCATGCTTGATGTTCAGCAATACCAACTTTGGGTTTTTTCTCCCCAACCCGCACAAACCGCTTCCAAAGCCACGCTTGGTCCTCTCAGAGACTCGATTCAATCTTCACTTGTTCATAACTAATCGTCACTATTGTTGAATTAGTCGATGAAAAACTTTGGCACTAAACGAATAATTCGGTACTTTGGTCGCGTGAATAGTATGGTACGTCTGACAAATCCATCCGCTCGCCTGTTGGCAATCTTCTTCCTGCTCATGGGAGGATGCTTGTTCTTCCCCGAATTAGTCAAGGCAGAGAACTTTTGGAGGTTGAACATAGAGGGACGTTTGTTGGACCAGTACGACAATCACACCCTTAATACCGGCATTATTCAAGTGTACCGCAACGGCTCCCGCTTGCACCTCATCACCACCGGAAAAGAAGGGCAGTTTACATTTGAGCTCGATCGGGAAGGAGACTACACCCTAGTCTGTTCTAAGGCCGGTTACTTCGATAAAAAAATAGGGCTCAGCACCAAGGGCGTATCCAGCTTGGAAAAGGCTAAAAGCTCCGACATGAATTCCAATTACAAATGTCAGGTGGATGTTACCCTCTTCCGGGAGGTTAAAGGCGTGGATGTTTCTGTTCTGAAAGAGTCAATCGGAAATATTTTTTTCAATGCTGAAAAGAACAATTTTTCCTTCGAAGTAAACGAAGACCTTGAAGCTCGTTTGGAGGCCCTCACCAAAAAGGTTGACGAAGTCATTATGGTTCAGGATAAGGTAAAGGTGGAGCAAGAGAAGTCTGCAAAGATGAACTCCATTATGACCGACGCTCTGGCCAAGGCAAAAGAGCGCCAAAACAATCTGAAAAGTGGCCAACTCGGTTCGGGTATGGTCAAAAAGGCAGGGCTGCTTACCAAAAGTGCAGACGGTACCGGAATCGCCAGA
Source organism: Flavobacteriales bacterium (assembly GCA_040374085.1). GTDB lineage: Bacteria > Bacteroidota > Bacteroidia > UBA4408 > UBA4408 > JBEIVB01. The sequence continues at coordinate 2,313 of JBEIVB010000058.1, forward strand.
ACATCAGATATAGATCCTACCGAGGCTTTGGTTAAAACAGAAGTAATCGGTGGAGCGCGTTGTACCATTACCAAAACGATGGTGAACTTTCGTGATCGGGTTACCGAATTCAGAGAGATTCGTTATAACTGGGGTGCGGTTTACTACAAAAAGAACGACGCAGATATTACCGATCTAAGCTACAAGCAATACATGCGCTTGTACAACGTCAAGTAATGTTTTCTTTTCATTCCTCTAAAAGGTCCGGTGATTTTTCACCGGACCTTTTTTTATGCCAAATGCTTGGGATAGCAGAAGAAATGCCGCTCCATAACTTCATTCATAACCGGTAGGCTCATGGTGCGCAGCGCCTCGGAAATGGGAATGGCATTGCCCAGGCTATCGGCAATGAGTATTTGCTCTTCCAGTTCGCCGTAGGGACGATTGGAAATGGTACCGCGAGCCACAAAAAAGCTGGCATCCTCTGGGCTGATTTGAAAGGCATGTGCGATCTTTTTCAAGAGGCCTTCCTCCACAGCTGAATCTGCCGCCAAGGTGGATAGGTCGGTGCGAAACAGTTGCCGGTTTACCAACATCCGGCACAAGGTGCTCAATACGCGGTCTGAGTGATGCGCCCATTGCTTCATGCTTACCTGAATATCGTCGTCGTCGAGTGCAGAAAAGTGCATTAAAACTTCGGAGTTATGGGTAAAATCGTAAAGAGAGTAATGGTTTTTGAGGAAAAAAAGGAGGGCAGGAGAAGCGAATAAGTCGGCTCCGTGCTCCGCAAGGTGCCGGGCTCTGCGTAAGATGTGCACAATCATCTGCTCTGCCGCCACCGTGGTTTTGTGGTAATACACTTGCCAATACATCAGCCTGCGCGCCAACACAAATTTCTCAACCGAGTACAATCCTTTTTCTTCTACAGCCAATTGTCCATCCACCACGGTTAGCATGGCAATGATGCGCTCGGTGCTGATGATACCCTCAGATACTCCGGTAAAAAAACTGTCCCGCTTGAGGTAGTCCAGTCGATCTACATCCAGCTGACTGGAAACCAACTGATGGAGGAAGGGCTTGTGGTAATCGCCCCGGAAAATGCGAATGGCCAGATCGAGCTGATGGTTCAGCTTCGCGTTCAAATGCTCCATGAAAAGCAAGGAAATGGCCTCATGTGGTACTCCGCTCACGATGCTGTGCTCCAAGGCATGAGAAAAAGGCCCATGACCAATGTCGTGCAACAGTATGGCCATGTTTACCGCACGGGCTTCCTCAGCAGAAATGTCCACTCCTTTGCTTCGGAGGCTTTCAACGGCCGTGGTCATTAGGTACATGGCGCCCAAGGCGTGATGGAAACGCGTATGAAGTGCGCCAGGATATACCAAGCTGGTCATGCCCAATTGCTTGATGCGGCGCAAACGCTGAAATTCAGGTTGCTCCATCAAATCAAAGATCAACGCATCCGGAATTCGAATGAAACCATGCACCGGATCGTTTAACAACTTCAGTTTATTTTGTCTCCGTTCCATTAGGCAGTAGGTTGTTTGCGCTGCTGAGCATAGCTCTCTGCCAGTTGAAGAGATAAGTCCAGAAACAAAAATCGGGGATTGGCATTCCGCTCCAGATCGGTGAACGCCTTGTTGAACCACTCGCTTAACAAGGGCCCATTTTGTTCGTTGATGAAGGGATGAAAGCGTTGATTGAAGGTTGCCTCCGAAGGCAGTTCCAAGGCCAGGTCGCTGAGGCCTAGGGTGCGCAACAAATTTTGGCGTATGGCACTCAAGCAGTACAATAAAAAGCTTTTCTGGCGCTCGCGATTCATCTCCGTAAACTGATCGGTAAACGAAATCAGTTCCGGCATGCTCGCTTTATAACAATAACGCATCCACTGTTGAAACAGTTCCTGGTTTTGTTTTTCTCCCGCATCGTTGGAAAGCAGACGCAACGCTTCGTTTAGGTTGCCGTCCGATAGGCGTGCCAACTCCCGGGCAGCATCGTCTGTTTGCTGGTGGTGAGCGGTTAGGTATGCCACCAAATCGGCTTCATCCAAAGCCGGAACCTTCACCAGTTGGGTGCGGGAAAGAATGGTTGGCAACAGCTGATCGGCTTGTTCTACCACCAGAATAAAAAGGGTGCCATCGGGCGGCTCCTCCAATATTTTCAACAATCGATTGGCACAATGCCCGTTCATGCGCTCCGCCATCCAGATCAACATGATTTTAAACGGAGACTCAAAAGCTTTTAAAGAGAGTTTTCGAATGATCTCCAATCCCTCTTCGGTGTTGATGTTTCCCTGTTTGTTGTCCATCCCCAGTTCCTCCATCCACTCAAATAGATTGAGATAAGGATTGCGTTGTATGGCTTGCCGAAAGGGTTGAATGAAGGTGTCGCTCAACGGACGCTGCTCGCTGGGCTTGTTGGAGTTTACCGGGAAAACAAGATGAAGGTCGGGATGTGCCAGCTTATCGTACTTCCTACAGCTCGCACAAACGCCACAAGAATCATCTGGGCCTCGGTTTTCGCACGATGCATAGGTGGCATAGGCCAGCGCAAGGGCCAAATTACCCGAACCCTCTGGACCTAAAAAGAGTTGAGCATGGCTGATGCGGCCCTGACCAATTTGTTGGATCAAGCGCTGCTTCAGTTGCGTATGTCCAATAACCTCAGCAAATCTCATAAGGCATTCGTTTTAGGTTTTCCGGGTATAAACTCTTTTAAATAAAAAGGAACCTCGTTTTCCAGGTTGCACCATTGGCCTTTCTGGAAAGCCTGCCACGCCGGTTCGGCTTGCGCTTCTGCCCGGCAAGAAACTCCGGCAAGATAGTGCCAGCCCAACTCCGTGGTAAGAAGGCTTTGGCATTTCTCTGCACCATCTCCAAAGTACCAAGCGCCCTTTTCGGATGCAGATTCTGAAGAAGCAATCCACGCTTCGGGTTCGGAGGCCTCCAACAATGCAGCGGGAATTACCGAACGATACACCTCCATTCTTCGGGCATCCAGCATGGGTACCCAGTTGCGTTCCAACTCGCTGTCCCCAAATTGGGCGCGCGCCTGCAAGGCCAATAGAAACAAGGTGTCTAAACCCAGCAAGGGAATGTTCAGTGCCATGCACAATCCTTTCGCAGTGGAAAGACCAATGCGCAAACCGGTGTAGGAGCCCGGCCCCCTGCTGTAGGAAATGGCCTGCAGGTTGGTTACGGTGTTGCCCGAATCCAACAATACCTGCTGAACCAAGGGCAACAGTTCTTCGGCATGCACATACGCACCATCCAGTGATTTACTTTGCAACACCTTCCCTTCATAAGAGAGAGCTACCGAGCATGTGGTGGTTGCAGTCTCGAGGTGCAGGATGAGCGCCATAGGTTAGGGTTTGTTCGTACTCAATTCCTCTTTCAACACCACCTTCACTTTTGTGCCGTTGCGCAGCCGCTTCGAAATGGCTTGATAAGGAGAAGATATTACAGCTTCTCCGACGCTTATTCCGCTCAATACCTGTATGTAGGTGTTGTCTTGAATGCCCGTTTTGATCAAACGTGGCCTGGCTTTTCCATCGCGCACCACAAATACCAATTCCAATGGCTCGGCATTAGAAGAGGCATTGGCCTCGTCCGATTCGGATTCCTCAACGGCAGACTCTTTTTTCTTGCTCGATACCTGCTCAACGGTATCGGCACGGGTGGTAACCGAGGGTATGGGAATGGTGAGCACTTTCTGTAATCGCTGCGTGCGGATGTCCACTGTGGCAGTCATGCCCGGACGAAAGGGCGTTGGGTTGCGCTCCAAGAGCTGTGCGTAGGATTCACGCAGAATCCGGATTTTAACGGAGAAGTTGGTAACCTGATCGGCACTTGTGCCGGTTGTGGTGGCCGAGTTCGCAACCGAGGTTACAATACCGGCAAAGGTTTGACCGAGATAAGCATCTGCTTCAATGCTCGCAGTGTCGCCAACGTGCAGCTTAACAATGTCGTTTTCGTTCACATCTACCACCACTTCCATTTCATTGAGGTTGGCAATGCGCATGATCTCCGTGCCTGCCATCTGAGAGGTTCCCACCACTCGCTCGCCTTTCTCAATGTTGAGCTTCGATACTTTACCGTCAACAGGAGAAATTAGGGTGGTTTTGTCTAAGTTTTGGCGCGACTCTTTCAAAGAGGCTTCGGCATTGTTTACATTAAACTCTGCAGCAGCAAGGGTTTGTGCAGCAGCTTCAAGATCGGCTTTCGCTCCCTCGTAATTGGCCCTGGCAGCTTCATAGTCTGCTTGTGAGATGGCCGATTGATCAAACAATATTTTGCTGCGATTAAAAACAGTTTCAATGTTATTAAAACCTGCTTTGGCTTGGGCCAAACGCGCTTTGGAGTTCGCCTGCTGTGCACGCATCGCATTCAAGGCAGCCTCCATTTTCTCGAGGTTGCTCTGGTAAATCACCGGATTAATCTTGCACAGCAGTTGCCCCTTGTGCACCACATCCCCTTCCTTTACCCATAACTCCACAATTTCGCCGGGAACGTCCGGACTGATTTTTACCTCTGCTTCGGGTTGAATTTTGCCGCTGGCCGATACGGTTTCAATAACGGTTCGCAGTTCTGCCTTCTCCGTGCTTACTTCAATTCCTGTTTCCTTACCCACCCATCCCAACGATCTGGCCAATACCACCAACACCAATAGGGCGAGGATAACCCAAAACCACCACTTTTTTATTATGTTTTTCATGTTCAAAGGTTATAAGGTTAGGGGTTTGCCTTGATAGAAGTCCAGTACCTTCACCTTAAACAAGTAGTCGTATTTTGCCTGTAAGAGATTAGACTTAGACTGATTCAGTTTGTTTTTTGCATCGTTGTATTCCACCGTATTCAGCATACCAACGTTGAAGCGCTTCTCTGTGTTTTCAAAGGAAAGAGTTAAGGCTTCAACGCTTTTGCGGGTGGCCTCCAGTTTTTTCCATGCGTTTACGGCATCGGCATGAGCTTGATGTATGGTGCGACGCAGGTCTCTTCGATTGGTTTCGAGGTTGAGGCGAGCATTCTCGAAATTGATCTTGGCCCGCTCTATGCCGGTGTAGGTTTGTAAGCCATTGAACAAGGGTACCTGCAGAGAGAATCCAAAGGTTTTGTTCAGGTTGTTGTCCAACTGCTTGCTCCAAGGTGTAAGTTGATATTGAAAACTTCGGGCCGTGGTAAAAACGGTTTCACCGTTTTGGGTGAATCCAATTGGAATGGTGTTGTTAGACGTGCCCACCACTTCGCGTGCAGCACCAGAAAAGCCTGTACCAAAAGAGCCGAAGAGCGAAAGGGTAGGGTATCGTGCCCCCTTGGCCACCAAAATGGATTTCGCAGCACTGTTTACGCGGGCTTCGGCTGCTTTCATTCCGGGTTGCCCTGTTTCGGCCGAACGGAAGATGGTCTCGGCATCCTGAGCCAACAACGATGCACTGGGTTCTGCAACATCGGGAACGGAAATGGAAAAGTCGGCAAGCTCCTTCAAATCCAACAGCAAGGCAAGATTTAAGTTGGCCAGGCTGAATTGGTTCTCTGCATTTACAACGGCAAGATCTTCATTGGCCAGCTGGGCGTCCAGATCAAGCAAAACATTGCGCGCCACTCCGCCGGCATCCACCAATTTACGGGTGCGCTCCACCTGCAAGCGTGTAACCTGAGCCTGATTGCGGCTGTTCATGAGGAGCTCCCGGTTGAATAAGATTTGTATGAAGGCGGTGGCGATGTTCAGCGACACATCGTTTTTTATTTTCTCTAAATCTTGCTTGCTCGCAAATAAGCTTAAGGTGTTGGCTTGTATGGTGTTGTATTGCTGAAGGCCGCTGAAGAGGGTTACGTTGGAGGAAAGCGAGAATCGGTCGCTCCTAACCCGCTCAGAGGCAAAGGTGTTGGTAAAGGGGTCTATGGTTTGACCGAAGTTGTACACGTTGCTGGCAGATCCATTCAGGCTGGGTAGCGCGCCGGCCTTGCTTTGCAAGAGGTTTTGCTCCGCTAAGGACTGGTTCAGTTGGGTTTGGCGAACCGAAAGGTTGTTTTTTACCGCATGGTCTATGCACTGTTGCAGGGTCCAGCCACTGTTTTGTGCTTTGGAATCCGGAAGAAAAAATAATACGAGGCAGCAGCACCAAAAAAATCGCATAGCGTATGGGTTATTGGGGGGCCATAAAGATAAGGTTTTGGGCAGGTAAACCCTTGGCCTTAGGCCAACTTAGATGCAGCATTTCCACTGCGCCACTCCACCCATGCAACACCGGCAAGAACGGTTGCAGAAAGAAGGTGTATGGGCTGCGCATATTGCGGTATGTGCAGGTATTTTAAAAATATACCCACCGCCAATTCAAAGGTGGCCAACCCAACCATAAGATTCCACCTTGCGCGCACGCTGTCTTTTGGTGGTAAGGGTAAAATGTAGCGGCTGTACAACCACATCAACATCAGCCAAATTATGGTTCCCAAAGCAGCATGGAGTTCCAAGCCAAACCCCAGCTTTTCAACCAGCTCGTTTGAGGGGGTGGCGACTTTTCTGAAGGCATCAACGTTTTGCCTAACCCTACTGCCCAGCAAAAGCTGCAAGAGCAACAGTCCTAGGATGCCCACCTTCATGCGTTTCGAAATGGGCGAGGGCACAGTGGGTTTTCCAGATGCATTTTTGGAGCGTTGCCAAATGGTCAGCAGCAAGGCCAGCATAATTAAGGCAGCAATCATGTGCACGGTTATGCGAACGGGTGCCAGATTGCTCGATACCACTAAGGCACCAAGCCATGCCTGAAAAAGGGTAAGCAAAAGCAAACACAATGCAAGAATCCACAAAAGCGAATCCTGTTTCCGCACCCGAAGAGCAGAAATCAAAACCGCCAAAATCAGCACCCCCGAAGCCACACCCAGCAAGCGGTTCAGGTATTCGGTCCAGGTATGAAAAGCATTGAAGTCGGCAATCTCTTTTCCTTGAACCAAGAAGCGGGTCTTGTAGTCGGAAGGCAGTTGGTCTAGGCGCGTGGGCGGAATGATCATGCCAAAGCATTTGGGCCAATCGGGGCATCCCATGCCACTGCCGGTAGCCCGCACCACCGCACCGGCCAATACCACGAGGTAGGTTACCACCAAGGCCCAGAATGAAAGGTTGCGAAGGATCTTCATGAATCAACCCGGAATGCGCACCAAGGGAATTTCTTTGATGGGTGCAATCACCATAGGAAATTTTTCAACCAATACGTTCGAGGTATCCAAACCAAAGGCTTTCTCCTCAGAAAGGCTGAAGTACTTTAGTATAAAATAAGCTTTTAAAACGATCTTCTCATAAAAAGGAAGCTCGTTTTCATTCGAAAGAAACTTCTCAATCACCACAAATTTAAAGTCCCCAATTACGTTCATGCGGTTCAGCGATTCATACCGGCTCGTAATGTCTACTTCGCCCATTTTTACCATGTCTTGAACCACTTTACGAAACATGATGTTGATGCGCGGAGCTACACGGAATCCCAAACGAAAATCAATGCGTATGACGTCATCCTTTACCAGGTGTGTAACCTTGTATTCGCACCTGTAGGGTTCGTCCACTACATCCACATGCACAAACCAATAGATGTCGGCACGCTTGGGTTGCTTTTGCAAAATGGAATACACCACTTTCGATTCAATTTCTTCTTTCCTATCGGCACTGGTAAGATAAACCAGGTGGGTGGCGTATTTGGGAATGCTGGTATCGTTGCTGAGTTCGCGCAACAGACCCAGGTAATCGGCAATAGGAGTAAACTCTACATATCGGTTCTTGATTTTCCTTGCCTCATACCAAACCCACATGGTGCCAAAGAGCAGGAACCCTATGATGAGGGTAACATAGCCGCCATGCAAGAATTTGCCTAGGTTGGCCACCAGAAACGAGCATTCGATAAGGGCGTAAAGGGTGATGATTACGGTAATGAAAATGCGATTATAACGTTTCAGGATGAGGTAGTAGTTCAGCAGGGTGGTGGTCATGAGCATGGTAAGCACTATGGCCAGGCCATAAGCGGCTCCCATTGCATTCGATTCTCTGAAACGTAAGGTGATGAGGATACACCCAAACATCAACAACCAGTTAACAGAAGGAATGTACAATTGACCCCGAGCTTCAGTGGGATATACCACTTTTACTTTGGGCCAAAAGTTCAATCGAATGGCTTCGTTGATGAGGGTGTATGAGCCGCTGATTAAAGCTTGCGATGCCACGATTGCCGCAGCAGTTGCTATGCCGATACCCGCCACATAAAACCAGCTGGGCATGATGCAGAAGAAAGGATTGCCTCCTTTAAACTCCATCATCATACGCCCCTCGTGGCCAATCAACCAAGCCCCCTGACCAAAGTAGTTGAGCACAAGCATGGTTTTTACAAAGATCCAGGTGGCCCGTATGTTTTGCTTTCCGCAATGCCCAAGGTCGGAGTACAACGCCTCTGCACCGGTGGTGCACAAAAACACGGCACTCAGCAACAAGAGGGCATTGGGATGATGCGTGAGCACCAGGTAGGCATAATAAGGGTTTAGGGCTTTTAATACTTCCGGCTTATGAATCAGCTCGCTAATGCCCAAGACCCCAATCATGGTAAACCAAATCAACATTACCGGCCCAAACAAGCCCCCAATGGATTTGGTGCCAAACTGCTGGATAAAGAATAAGCCAAATATGATGCCTATTACAATGGGAACGGTGGGAATATCCGGGTTGAAGATCCGCAACCCCTCTATGGCAGATGCCACCGAAATGGGAGGCGTTATGATGCCATCGGCCAATAATGTACTGCCACCAATGATGGCCGGAATCAACAGCCATTTGGCCTTGGTTCTGCGGACCAATGCGTACAAGGAGAAGATTCCACCCTCACCCTTGTTATCGGCACGCAGGGTTAGAACCACATATTTTAAAGTTGTTTGAAGTGTGAGGGTCCAAAAAATGCAGGAAATGCCGCCCAGGACCATCAAAGAATCAATGGGGCGATTCTCACCAACTATTTCTTTGAGCACATATAAGGGAGAGGTGCCAATGTCACCGTAAATAATGCCCAGAGTTACCAGAAGACTGGCTGCGGTTACCTTGGAAAGCCCATGATGGGTATCGTGCGACATGTTGCCCGAAATTAGGCCGCAAAATTAGGGTTTAGCATCGGCCTACAACCGAAAGGGCAAAAAAAAAGCAGGTCTTTCGACCTGCTTGAGCAAATGAATGCTTTTTTGTTAGGCTTTTCCCTTGAGCTTGCCGATCACTTTTGCTCCCGCAACAACGCAACCGCCAACAACCAAGCTAAGACCACCATCCAACGGAACTGGAGTTGGAGGAGGAGCTGGTACGGGTTGCGCGAACGAGGTAGCCGCGATGCAAACAAGAGCAACAACACTGCCGAAAGCGAGGATGTACTTGTTCATGTGTATAGGTGTTTTGTTTTCTGGTCTAATTTTGAACTGAGACAAAGATGCGGAACTTTTTATTGGATTCCAAAACACCGACAAAAAAAAATTGCATTTGCCGGTTAAGTTTTCAACAAGTTTTTCCATACCCCCACCCGAGAGTCGGGTGGGGGCATAGAAAACATCATCATTTGGCTAGGTAAACTTTTTGGGTTTCAACCCCTAGTAGAGTGCTGAGTTTAACCAAGTAAGCACCGCTTGCACCTTCGAAGGCAGGAAGGATGTTTTGCCCAGGAGCCAGTTGAACGAACTCTTCTTTTACCAAGTTACCCATCATATTGAACCACTGGATTGTACCTGAGGTGGCCTCTTTCCTGCTGATCAACAATTCTTTGCCTTGCAAACGAATGCCCATTTCTTCGGAACCCATAACCTTAGCCGACTTCGGAGTAAGGTGGAGGAAGAAACGACTTCCAGTGTTGCCAGCCGCCAAGTCAACGCTGTAGCTGCTCAAGGTTAAGTTGGTCCATTTGCCGGTAAGGGCATCTTCTAAGAAAACTGTTTTGCCGGGCAATTCAATTCCTTCGAAGGTTACAAGGCCCGCAACGCCGGTTTCAACACCAACTGGAACAACCATTCCCTCTTCCCAGTTCTCGAGGGCCTGAATGGCCAATGCCCGGTTTTCAGAAAGGGTGTAGATGCGAATGCTGTTGCCAATCTGCCCACCGAATTTTACCGCATCTTGTTCATCCAAACCATTAGAGGCCGCGCTTTGAGCATACAATACGAGGTCGTCTTTTTGGTTGCCCACTTGTGCCTGAAGACGGAATAATGCAGGCTGGGTCTCAGGAGCCTCCAAAAATGCGTAGGGTGCAGTGGTGGTACGCTGGTTGTTGAGGAAGGAAATGGTGCCCGAACTGATGGCCTGAACAAAGAATCCTTGACCTACACCAATGTTATCGTTGGTTACGCCGGTTCCGTTGTTTGTCCAAACCGAACCGTTGTATTGAGCATAGTTGGAGGTGCTGGCGTTCCAAATGGTGAGATTGTTGGCCAAACGGCTCGCATTTGCTGCTCGGAAAGAAGTCCAGCTTAGTGAAGATGGATACGGGTTACCGATCAAGTTAAAGCCTCCATTTAAGGCTGAAACTGTGTTGGTAATGGTTCCATTGGTACCGGCACCCAAATAATCAAAGGTGGCGGAGTTGGCAGCCAGGTTAAGCATGAAGCCTTTTCCTGAGGTCATGCTCTCGGCAGATGCACATACCCAACCGGGTTGCTCACTGTTGATGATGGTTGGGTCGTATGTCCAAATGGTTGGGAATACGGTTGGCTGTGGATTGTAATTGGCAGTGTTGTAAACGTAGTTAGCCGGACTACCTTGAATGTTGCAATCGTCTCCTATGTTTTGGTAGGTGGTCTGGCCGCTGCTGCTTGGACTCGAAATGTTGTGGTAGCCACGCTTGTTGGTATACACTTCTGTCCAGATGTTGCTAGGAAAACTTCCGGCCCCTGTCCAATCGATCATGCCCTGATTGCCGAGCCAAGATTTCAATCGAACCACACCGGATGGCGGATTGAAGGTACCTGCGGCGATCTTAATCACCCCGGTAATGTTTAAGATGGAGGATGCGCTGAAACTCCAAACGGGTCCACTACCACCATTGGCATCGAGATCAGTTCCGTTAAACTCGAAGTTCTTAGCCGTAATTACCCCAGTGTTTCCAACGGTGTAGGTAGCCGTGCGCACATTGTTGTTGGTGCGAAGCCAGAACTTACCGGCTACGTTTAACAAACCATTTATGGTAAGGGTACCGCCGCGCTCTCCGGATGCAGAACCATCCGTACCATCAATGGCTACATCGCCAGAAGCGTCTGTTACATTAACGGTGCTACCGGAGTTAATGGTAACGTTGAAAGTAGAAGCGTCTGTATTGTTGTAGAGGGCTGCTCCGGGGAATCGAAGGTTAAGGGTAGATGCCGATAGGGTAAGCGATGTAGTGGCATTTGGACTGGCAGTGCTCTTGCGAATTCTTCCGGGGCTAATGTTACCGGTTCCGTTAAGGGTACAGCTGCTTCCTTCAATGTTGAGACCTATTGCATCAAAGGTGGTGCCGCCAAGGGTACCGTTGATGGTTACGTTATCGCCAAAAACGCTTACATATTTAATGTTGGCACCAACAGAGCTGCCTTCAAACAACTTACCGCCTGTATTTACCACAAGATCATTGCAGGATATGTTGGCTTGGGTAATCTGTACGTTGTGGCCATTTTGAATGCGGATGTTTTTTGTATTGGAAAATCCTCCAAGCGCAGTAATGGTTTGCCCGATTCCATTGGGGAAATAAGACCAAATGGCGGCATTGCTTGCATCACCCGAGCCACGGGAATACAAGGTGTATTCATCCGGAATGGCGGTTACTTGTACACCTGGAGACCAAAGATTCCCATTGCGCACAAAAATCTTGAAGTAATAAACGGTTCCAAGGGTGTAACCGGTAGTTGCCACTAAGGAACCTGGATACGTACCTTTAAACACAACCTTGCCGCCTCCCGCAAAAGCTGGAGCAGAGGCATAGTTGGCATTGGCTGTGTAGGCATTGCCACTTGGAACTCCAGAAATGGAGGCCGTGTGCGCTACAATCATGACGTCCGATAGGCAAGCAGGCTCAGACCAGCTCAAGTAAACAGGAGGCGTGCCTGAGGAAGCTGCAGGGGAGGTTACGTCGTTTGGCGAACCAGCAGCAATGGTCTTGGTGGTAGAAGCAGCCGGTACACCAATTCTTATGGCAGCAACGTAGGTGATGTCGGATAGGGTGTTTGCGTCTATGGAAATGGTGTTTCCAATGGTTGCGCACTCAGCTACCTCGGCAGCAACAATGTAGTAACGGGTTTCATCAACCGGTATGCTGAAGGCAAGATTATTGAAGTTCAACAATTGCCCCGGTCCGCTACTCGTGTTTATTGTGGCCAAAACAGCATCGCCTGCATCCAAGGTTCCATCGGTGGAAGCGTATAGCTTAAAGGCGGTAAAACTGCTGGCATCGTAGGTGCCTGCAGTAGTGAATTTGATTCCGGTTAATATGGCGTTACCCAATGAAACATCGGCTTGCACCGCTATGAGTGGGTTGCTGATGGCCGTACTGTTCTGAACCATGGTGGCAGAACCCGGTGTGCTCCAGGTGTGGGCAATGCTGGGTGTAGGATTATCAACAGGTGCAAAAGAAACGCCTTTGTAAATGGTGTTGGAAGGGGCGTTGATAAGCAAGGATCCAACAGCTGAGATGTTTAATCCGTCTGAGGTAATGGCAGCGTCGTAGGCGGCTTGGTCGGTAAATCGATAAACTGCATTTGGGGCAGCGTTTCCAACGGTTACCACCAAATCAACGAATCCGGTGCTGAGGTTGATTTTTCCGGTAAGCCCACGGAAGTCTCCCACAATTTTTCCTCGCTGAGTCCATTTGCCATCGGAACCAATGGAGTACTTGTACAAACCGGTGTTAGGAGCCGATTGGGCGGTGCCGTTGGCAATGTACACCAGATCGTTCCCCGGTACAGAAGCATCCCGATCAAAGAAAATGAAGTTGTATGGGTCTTGGCTCATCTGACTTCCGCTGTTCATTACCGGTAAGCCAAATGTTTGACCACCTGTGGTTGGAAGGTTTCCGCTTAACACATTAACCCCAACTCCAACTGCTGCAGAACCGGATGAAACGTAAAGTTTTGAGCCGGAGATGTTAACCACCCTCGTATTTGGCGAGCCTGCGGCAATAGCCGTTGAGCTTCCGCCTGAGGTAGGGTCGTTTCCAAGGCTTACATAGCGGAAGCCGTTTGCCCCTGCAGCCCAGAACGTGCTGCCGTTCACCGTTACGGCACTGCGGATGTTATTTGCATTAAACCCATCGTGGATGCGCGTTGTGGTGTTAATGGTTCCATCTTGGGTTACCCTTGCAATAATACGGTTGTTGAGGGCCGTGGAGTTGGTTGTGTTTACAACACCTGCAGTATTAATGGGCGAGTCGTAACCGGTAAAGGTCAGGTAC
>JBEIVB010000009.1:0-46044 GCA_040374085.1 Flavobacteriales bacterium
CTCAGACACCTGTCCAAGAGGAATGTAACCCGACCAGAATCGTTTGTGCTTTCCCTTATACTTTCCTTGCAAAACCACCGTCAGGTCAAATAGACTGGCATTTCCTACGCGCAGGGTTCCTTGAGAACTGTTTTCAGCGTTTTGTGGTTCCCAAATGAGCCATACCTCACGGTGTGTGGGGTAGTGTTTATATACATCGGAATCGGTGTGTTGCGATTCCATGAACACCCCATTGGGCTGTCTTATTTTGATCAACTCGTTGGGTAGAAATGGTATCTCGAAACCAGTTTCGTCGCACACCCAAATTTGATCCTTGGTGATTTTGGTTACCACCCCACCGCCTTTCTGATTAAGAAAGGCAACCTGCTCGCCAAGAAAGAAGGTTTTGCTCATGATCGACCTTGCACCTCAAGTAGGCCGGTAAATTTTTTGAGGCCCTTTAACACAAGCACAACAAAACCTGTAACACCCAAAATCCAAGGCCATGATTTTGCAAGCGGTGCAATTGCACTGCCCCAAAAAGTCCACCGTGCAACATCGAGCACAAAGAAGCAGATTACGGTGGCCAACACGCCGGAATACTCGCGTCTCAATACGGTTTTTATAGAAAAAGGAACAGACGAAGGTTTGTATCCAGAAAAACGGGGGACAAATGCCGGAGCCAAAAGCGACCAATTCAGATAGGCATCGCCAAACTTTCGCTCCAAGAATCGCTCCTCGGCAAACATTATTCTTTCGTAATAAATCCAGTAAACTAGGCTTGATATGATCACCAAACTTATACTGAAACTGTATACCATAATGCCAAGCCACATCAGATAATTCCCAAGGTAGAGCGGGTGGCGCACCATGGAGTAGATGCCGGTTGAATTGAGAACCTCTGCAACCTGTTCTTGTGTATTTCTTCCGGAAGTTCCCCGTGGTGTAGTTCCAATGGTTACAGCCCTAACCCAGAGGCCCGTAAATGAAATGCCTCCGGCCACAATGGCAATCACCAGTTTTGCCCATTCAGAAAGGTCGGGAAACGGGGAGGTGAGGGTGAATGGAAGGGCAATGAACACCAGCAAAACCGGCAGTTGCCCACGATATCGGAACAGCCAGTTTCCGCTTTTTTCCATGCTGTGAAGGAGTGCCATACGAATGGATTTGCTTTTTTTTGATTCCTGCTTATCTTGCAGTCGAAACTCAATGCGATTGGGTCGCAAAAGTAAACAAACCTAGCCCAGCCGTGAAGTATGCCTAAACCAAAGTCAAAATACCTGAAGTTCGAATTGGAGTTCGCCATTCATGCTTCCAAAAGTAGCCTGTATAACTTTTTTAGCACCTCAGGCGGCTTATCTATGTGGTTTGCCGATTCCTGTTCGGTTATCGGTGACGACTTCCACTTTTCTTGGGAAAAAACTGAGCAGGTGGCTCGGCTGGTTACCAAGAAGGAGAACCATCACGTACGCTATAAATGGACCCACGAGCCCGATTACACGTTTTTTGAGTTTCGCATAGAGGTGGATGAACTTACCGGCGACGTTGCACTTGTGGTAACGGATTGGGCAGAAGATGTTTCCTCAATGGAAAATGCCAAACTTCTCTGGGTCAGCCAAATCGATAATCTCCACCACGCCTTGGGCGCGCTATAAGCGCTACCTTTGGGCACCGGGTTTGGAATGCTCAAAACACTCGATCGATACATCCTCAAAAACTATTTGTTGCCTTTTGTGGCGACGTTCTTCGTCATGATGTTCATTCTGATGATGCAATTCGTGTGGAAGTATGTGGATGATTTGGTTGGAAAAGGGCTTAGCCCATGGATAATTGGAGAGCTGTTGTTTTATGTCTCGGCTACCCTGGTTCCCCTTGCTTTGCCTCTCACCATCTTGCTCTCCAGCATTATGGCATTCGGAAATCTTGCGGAGAGTTATGAGCTAACAGCAATCAAATCAGCCGGCATTTCGCTGCTCAGAGTAATGCGCCCGCTCATGCTGGTTAGCTTGGTAGTCTCCATACTTGCCTTCCTGTTTTCCAACTTCGTTTTGCCGGTGGCCAATCTCAAGATGGGGTCTTTGCTTTACGATATTTCTCATCAAAAGCCAACTCTTGAAATCAAAGAAGGGGTATTCTACAACGGCATCGAAAACTTCACCATACTCGTTGGGCGAAAATCAAAAGATGGGAAAACCATGTATAACTTGATGATTTACGACCACAGCGATCACTACGGCAACCGCAAATTGGTTACCGCCCGAAAGGGTCGAATGGAACTTACTGCCGATGAGCGATTTCTCCTCTTTAACCTATACGATGGCCACAGCTACGAAGAAGCTCAAAAGCGCGAAGGCGGCCATGAGGTTTGGCCTATGATTCGTTCTACCTTTGGACAGCAAACCATTCGAATGGATCTATCCGATTTTAAAATGACCCGTTCCGACGAGCGGTTATTTAAAGATCATTATGCCATGCTCAACATCCGCCAACTCAACCAGCAGGTAGATTCTTCGCGCATGGATCAAGGTAAACGACACGGCAACTTTTTTAAGCAAATTGAGCAGCTTTCCGGCATCCCAGACAGAATGCCCGTTGTGCAACCCTTTCCTATAACCGATACTCTTCTTAAACCCATTGTTACTTATAAAGCGCTCTTAGAATCCATGAGCCTTGCAGGGCCCGACGACCTTTATGGAGCAGCCGAGAATATGACTCGTGGAAACCTATCGTATGTGGAGAGCTCCGTTCAGGAAATGAACATGATTGAAGAGAGCATCAGTCGATACCTAATCGAGTTTCATAAGAAGTTTACATTGGCTTTTGCTTGTATGGTTTTGTTTTTTGTGGGTGCGCCCTTGGGAGCCATTATTCGCAAAGGTGGACTTGGAATGCCTGTGGTTGCCTCCGTGATTCTCTTTCTTATTTTTCACGTAATTTCCATTATGGGCGAAAAATCTGCAAAAGAGGGTGTTCTCGAACCTTGGCTTGGGGCATGGTTGGCCACATTGGTTTTGTTTCCACTCGGTGTTTTCCTCACGTACAAGGCAGCCATGGATTCTGCCCTATTTGATAAGGATGCCTACAAGCGTTTATGGAGAAAAATTCTGTGGAAGGCCGCTTAAGGGTTTTGCAGATTTGCAGTAAGCCTCCTTTGGCTCATGGTGATGGAGGAGCTATGGCCATGCACAACCTCAGTCAGTTGTTGCTGTCTGCATCTTGTTCCTTGCGCATTTGCACACTTTCAACACCCAAACATCCTTTCCGCGCTTCTGACTATTCAGAAGAGTGGGCTCGAGAGACTCAAATTTCTGCTTTCACCCTCGACAGCAGACCTTCCCTTTCCGCTCTGCTGAAAAGCGTGTTTACCCGGCGCTCCTTTTTTTTTGGCCGATTTCAGCATCGGAGCTGGAAGCGCTTTGTTGAACAGGCCATTCTTGAACATAAACCTGAAATGGTAATTCTAGACGGCTTGTATTCGGCCGGCTGCTTAGAAATTTTGGAAAAGCACAACGTCCGCATTTGGTTGCGGTCTCATAATATTGAATGGATGTTGTGGGAAAGCGTCTCTGAAATAGAGCCTCATCCAATAAAACGCCTGCTTTATAAGAGGTGGATGCGCACTTTGCGTAAGGTTGAATGCGCCATCTGGAACAGGGTACAACATATTGTAGCCATTACACCAGAGGATGCTGCAATTGTGGAACACTCAGTTGCACGCTCCATACGGGTTTCCGTGCTGCCCGCATCGGCACCGCAAGTGGGTTTGCACGACCCCATGCCGGAAAAAGTTGGGCTACATGCATATCATCTTGGTGGATTGGGTTGGTTGCCCAACAGGCAAGGTGTGCAATGGTTTTTGGAGAAAGTTTGGCCGGAGGTGCAACACGTTGTTCCCGATGTCCAGTTGCACTTGGGTGGAGAGGCAGTATCAGAGTTGTTGCCCATTTTTCCTCCCGGTGTTTGTGTGCACGGAGTAGTTAAGGATTTGCCTACGTTCATTCAATCGGTTGATGTACTCGTGCTGCCTTACCACAGCGGAGGAGGCCTTCGCATTAAAGCCTTAGAGGCTCTTGCGTTTGGAAAGGTTGTACTCGGTACCAAAATGGGTTTGGCAGGAATCCCCAGATTGGGTGAATGTGTGCTGGAAGCCAATTCCCCTGAGGAATTTTCACGGGCATTTTTGCGCATCGCACAATGGTCTCCAGAATACAGAAAAGAGCAGTGCAACAACGCAGTTGCACTGGCTGAATCAGCCTTCGGATTCAACAACAATCTCGAAAAACTTAAAACGATTCTTTCGGATGACTTCCCTCGCCAATAAACCCATCCTGTTGGCGGTGCTTCCACGCGTTCCTTACCCTTTGGAGAAGGGCGATCGATTGCGTGCCTATCATCAGTTGAAAAGCTTGGCTGCGCATTTTCGCATCGTGCTGTTTGCACTAAACGAGGAGCCCATTCATGCAGATGCAAAACGTCACCTTTCCGAATTCTGCATGGAGGTGCACATTCACAATCTTACCCTGTTTTCCAAGGCAACAGGTTTACTGGCCAGTATCATTTCTGGACAGCCCTTTCAAGTGGGATATTATTATCATGTAAAAGCAGTAAGAGCATTGCAGCATCTGGTGGAACAGCATCCTCCTCAGGTGAGTTTGTTTCAATTGGTGCGCACCGGTCCGTATTTGCTTCCGGGAATTCCAGGGGTTCGCGTTATGGATTTTATGGATTGTCTTTCATCCGGGTTGATGCGGCGGGCCCAGCAATCTCGATGGTGGATGCGTTGGCTCATTCAAGCCGAAGCAAAGCGGTTGGAGCGCTACGAGAAGCGGCTGTTCGAGCGCTTTGAGGTAAAAACTATAATTTCTGAGGCCGATCGCATGGTTTTCCCCCATCAGGGCCGAGATGCTGTAAAAATCTGGCCAAACGGTGTTGATTTTGATTATTTCAAACCCAATCCGGATTCGGTAAAGGTGTTCGATGTGGTTTTCAGCGGCAACATGCAATACCCTCCAAACCGCGAAGCTGCGCGCTTTTTGGTTCAGGAAATTATGCCATTTGTATGGAGCACCAAACCCGACTGTAAAGTGGTGTTGGCCGGTACCAGTCCTCCATCCTCGGTCAGAGAGCTAGCCGGCTCAAATGTTTCCGTTACCGGCTGGGTGCCCGACCTTCGTCCTTACTTTCATCAAAGTAAAATTATGGTTGCACCCATGCTGTTTGGCAGCGGGTTGCAGAATAAATTGCTGGAGTCTATGGCCATGAATTTGCCCTGCCTAACCACGCCTCTGGCCAATGGTGCTTTGGGTGCCGAGGCGGAAAAGGAAATTCTTTTGTTCGATAATCCTCAGCAAGCAGCCGAAAAGATTGCAGCCTTGTTGGAAGATGGAAATCGGGCCGAACAGGTTGCAGCGGCCGGCAGGCTGTTTGTCTTGAACCGCTTCAATTGGAGCGAACTTGCTCAGCGTTTTGTTTCTTGGATAAAGCCCCTATACTAATGGAGAAAAACAATTGTTACTGGTTGGGATACGTGGAGGCCACGGTTGGAATCCGAGGAGAACTCGCACTAAATTGCGATGCGGATGATCTTGGACGGTATCGGAAACTCTCTCAGGTTTTCTTAGAGCAGGATGCCATGCTGATACCCTTCTCGGTTTTATCTGCGCGTCAGAGAGGCTCAAAACAACTTGTTTTAGCGCTAGAGGGCCTAAATTCACCCCAAGAGGCACAAGCACGGGTGGGGTGCCAAGTATATGTTCCTCTGACGTTTCTTCCGCCCCTTTCAGGTACAAAATTTTATTACCACGAGGTTATAGGATTTGATGTGCACGATGTGCGTTTTGGTCCGGTTGGCAAGATCGACCGCTTTATGGAGGGAAGTATGCAAACGGTAATGGCAATCAAGCATGACCATGCAGAGGTATTGATCCCACTTGTGGATGATTTTGTGGTTGCCCTGGATCGCAACCGAAAGGTCATGCAGATTAAGGCACCAGAAGGGCTGATCGAGCTGTACCTAACTCCCGGTTCTGAGGAAGAGGAGTAGTTCAACCCAGCGTTTTTCTTACGTTCAATCGGCATTTGGAGAAGGTTATGCCCAACCCTGTATTTCACTTTAAACAGTTTACCATCCACCAAGACCGGTGTGCGATGAAGGTCGGCACAGATGCGGTGTTGCTGGGTGCCTGGGTGCAGCCTCCACCAGGCGGATGCATCTTGGATGTGGGCACCGGAACCGGCATCGTTGCGTTGATGTTAGCTCAACGTTGCCAGGCCGATGTCCTGGGAATTGATGTGGATCAAAAGGCGGTGGAACAGGCTACAGAGAATTTTTCAATAAGCCCTTGGGCCAATCGCCTCCATGCTGAGCACCGGTCCTTTCAAGATCAGGTCGTACAGAATGATAAACGTTGGGATTTGATCATAAGCAATCCTCCCTATTTCAACCAAAGCTACCAAGCCCCGGAGGAGAGTCGAAACCTTGCACGCCACACGATTTTGTTGGATTTGGAGACCCTCATTTTCGGTGCCGCCTCAGCATTAACACCAAAGGGTTCATTGGCCCTGATTTTGCCCGCTCACGAGGGCCCCAAAGCAATGGAATTGGCCAAAAAAAATGGGTTTTTCCGCTCAAGATGTACCGAGGTCATTACCCGACCCGGTAAACCAGCTAAGCGCTGGCTGATGCAATGGACCAACTGTCCAGTGGAATTTTTTTATAATCAATTGATTGTAGAAGCTGATGGAAGACATCTCTATTCAGATGATTTCAAGAAGCTTACACGCGATTTTTATTTGAATGGCTAATCAGCGGTCGGGCAGTGCTCGGTGAATCGGATGCCAAAGCCTTCCAATTTTTTGAGAATAGGCTCATACCACCATTCTTCCACCGGAATAAGCACACCGCACGTTGGCACCTTTTTTTCCAAGAGCAACTCAACGCTCATGGCCAAAGGTAATCCTACCGTTTGGGCCATAGCAGTGTGCACATCGTCTTCTCCAATTATATCGAGGCTGGAGGTCCAACGTATGGTTTTTCCATTTTTCTCCCAATCCAATATGTGGTGCATCACCACACGATCTTGATCTCCGGTTTGCAATTTCCATTCGGTTTCCAGCAAAGCCTGGAGATATGCAGCAGGAGTTGCTTCGCTGCAGGGAAGAGGTTTTTCTGAAAAGACACCGGTTTCTTCCAGTTTCTCGAATACTCCATCCGGCAATGGACCATGCCAAGCACGCTCCACACGAGATTTCCAAGGTGCCCCCGGCATGGGAAGCAGGGCGTCGCAAAGGTCGCGGTAGGTATTTCCGGCAATGGAGATGGTGTGTTGGTCATCGGTAAAACCCATCGCAATCCAAGCATGCCACGCTTTACAAAAGCCGGGCATACGCAAGGTCCCCCGAATCAAAGTGCTTAAGCTGTTCAATCCGTAAAGCGCCTCGTACGCCAGAGAGTCCCGGTTTGGATAAGCGTCAAATTGGCCCGCCCCCGGCACATCAAGGGTTTCGGCCTCCACAAACAATTGCTGATAAGGACGAAAGCGAATGCCACCCGCCTCTTTGAATCGAGCGAGACCTTGCCCAGTCAAAATAACGTTGCGTGGATTCCAAGAGAATTTATAACCCCAAAGATTTGTGTTGTCCTTTGGTGCCACCAATCCGCCACAGTAGGATTGAAATCCAACAATTTTACCACCCTGTCGATCAATGTCGTGCATCATTTTCATGGCGCTCATGTGATCGATTCCAGGGTCTAAACCTGCCTCGTTGATGAACACCAATCCGCGAGCCTTAACCTCTTCGTGCAGGGCTTGCATCTCCTCGCTTACGTATGAGGCCGTTGCAAGATGTTTTCCATACTTCAGACAATCTGCTGCAACCAACATATGAAGGGCTGCAGGCAACATGGAAATCACAACATCGGCTTCGGAAATGGCTCTTTGCCTGGCAAATTCGTTGGTTACGTCCAATTGCAAAACCCTTCCCGAGGGGTGATTGCCCAGCTTTTTGCGAGCTTGATCCTCCGACTGATCTGCAACCGTAAGTTGTACATCAAGCCTAATAGCTTGATCCAAAATATAACGAATGAGCGATGTGGCTGATTTGCCTGCGCCCATCAATAGGATATTCCGCATGAAAAGTGCTAGGACCGACCCAATTTTTGGATCGGGAATCTTTAAGGAAGGATGATTTTTTTCCGGATTACACCCCGAGGCGTGGTAAGGGATACCAAGTAAATTCCAGATGGTTGGGAAGATAAATCAAAAGAACCGTCACCCGCAGTTATCAAAGATTCAGCAATCAAGCTTCCGTTGATGCTCCATACCTGCAGGTTGCCGTTGGGTATTTCGCCTCCAGATCGTACCGAAAAAACACCCCGATCGGTTTGATTCCAAATCCATTCATTGGAAGTTATGGGCGATAAGGATGTGGTTCCGGCCGGAGCAATGGAAAAGTTGTCGAAGTCCACGAAATAATCTCCACTCGATCCCCGGTTTACCGTAATTCGGATGATCACGGTTTGAGCATTGTATGCAGAAAGGCTAACGGTTCGGTTAGAAAATGAGGTGCTGGTAATGTGGTTTGAGGCATTGATGGTGAGGATGTTCGCAAAATTTACACCGCTGTTTGATGAGAGCTCAAAGACGATGCTGGCATCCTGAGGCAAAGTGGTTGGAGAAGAGGGGTATAAGCTTGCGTCAACAATTCGGTAGTCGAATTTCAACTCAGCTACGGCATCCAAAGGGCCAACCGAAGGCGTATTGATGAAGGTGGTTGTAGAGGAATTCGTAAACTGGCGCGTCATTCCTTTGGATCCGTTTCCATGATTGCCGTAGCAAGAGAAGGTGGTCACGGGACCTGTCCATCCGCCGCTGGAAAGCGATCCGCCAAAATCGGCGTAACTGCTGAAGTTGTCAGACCAAGGGTAATTGCCCGGAGGGGGAGGGGGCTGAGCAACCGCAGGGTTAAGAAATGCTGCCATAAAGACTACAGCGGAGGCAATTAGAACGGAGAAACGCTTCATTGTAGAGGATTATTTTCGATAAAGGTATGGAATTTTATGCCCTCTCCGCTGATTCTACGGTATATTTGTCCGATGCGCAAAAGTACAAAGCACCTGATTGAATCTGCTTGGGAAGATCGGACCCTACTTTCCAGCCCCGAAGTAAAAGAGGCTGTTTTTTCAACAATAGCGTCTTTGGATAAGGGTGAGGTGCGCGTTGCAGAACCCGGACCCGAGTCTTGGGTTGTAAACGAGTGGGTGAAGAAGGCGGTCATTCTGTATTTCCCCCTTCGAAAGATGGAGGTAATGGAGTCCGGCATGTTCTCTTTCCACGATAAGATGGCATTGAAGAACGATTTTTCTTCTACCGGTGTGCGTGTTGTTCCTCCTGCAGTAGCACGCTACGGGTCTTACCTTTCACCTGGCGTTATCTTAATGCCTTCCTATGTGAACATCGGTGCTTACGTTGGGGAAGGCACCATGGTAGATACGTGGGCTACAGTTGGCTCCTGCGCTCAAATTGGCAAAGACGTGCATCTTAGCGGTGGCGTGGGTATCGGCGGTGTGCTTGAGCCGGTTCAAGCCGCTCCGGTAATCATTGAAGACGGTGCTTTTATCGGTTCCAGATGCATTGTGGTTGAAGGAGTTCGAGTGGGAAAGAAAGCTGTCCTCGGCGCCAATGTCGTCCTCACAGCCAGCACCCGTATTTTGGATGTTACCGGCTCTCAAACCGTCGAGCACAAAGGCTATGTGCCGGAAGCGTCTGTGGTGATTCCCGGCACGTTTCAGAAGGAGTTTCCAGCAGGTACTTTTGGTGTGCCGTGCGCCCTCATCATAGGGAAACGGAAAACCAGCACCGACCTTAAAACATCGTTAAACGAAACCCTTCGTACGTTTGAGGTTGCAGTTTAGTTGGATATGAGAATAGGATTCGATGCAAAACGCGCATATCTCAATGCTACAGGCTTGGGAAATTATTCTAGGACTCTTATAAGGTCCCTGCTGCAGTATTATCCTGAGAACGAATATTCACTTTTTTCTCCCATCATCAATGGAAGTCGCTTCCAGCAAGATATTGAGCATTTTAACAATGTGAAGTTCATTACGGCTCCCAAAGGATTATCTCCCATCATGTATTCCTTGTGGAGAACGTTGTTTGCACCCATAAACTTTAAAAATCAGAACCTCGATCTTTACCATGGTTTGAGCAATGAGCTGCCCATGAAGCTGCTCGACCGCAAGCGAACCAAAACGGTGGTGACCATACACGATTTAATCTTTCTCAGGTATCCCGAACTATACCCAGGAGTCGATGCCAAAATTTTTAAAGCTAAGAGCAAAGCAGCGTGTAGTTCCGCAAACCAGATTGTTTCTGTAAGTGAGCAAACAAGGAGAGATCTTCATGAGTTTTATGATGTGCCTCTTGATCGGGTAAAGGTGGTGTATCAGTCCTGCGATCCCATTTATCATAGGACCTGCTCGGAGCTTGAGCTGCAACATTTTCGTTCGATTTATCAACTTCCCGAACGCTACGCACTTTATGTTGGAACCATAGAGGAAAGAAAAAACCTACTGACCCTGATCAACGCAATGGGTCAGCAATCTGAACAGGACCGTATTCCATTGGTGGTTGTGGGGAGAAGGAAAAAATATTTCGACGAGGTTCAGCGTTACATAACCCGTTATAAACTCAATAATTGGGTTTTGGTGTTGGACAACGTTTCCAAAGAAACTCTTCCTGCCCTTTACCAAATGGCAACGGTGTTTTTATATCCTTCTGTTTTCGAGGGTTTTGGGATTCCGATTCTGGAGGCCATCACCTCCGGAACACCGGTAATAACTTCGGTCAATTCTTGTTTTGAGGAGGCGGGCGGACCTGGCAGTCTTTATCTCGACCCGACCGATGATGCCTCTTGGGCTCATGCTATTGCAAGCCTTACGCAAGATCGTGCACGTCAGGAGAGTATGCGAACCGCCGGCCTATCCTATTCGGAGCATTTCAGGCCTGAGATCGTTACCCGGCAATTGATGGATATTTACCGTACGTTGTTATAATTTTCATCTTCCCGCCATGACCTCACCCTTTCGGATTCTTTGGGTCTTATGGGTGTTTTTGGGTGTTTGGCAAGCACTCCAAGCGGATTCTCTGCCTCGCACGCGTGTGTTGGTACTTCATTTCGATGACCGCGCTGAAAAGGCCTCATACGTTCGGAGCTTTCAAGACAGTTCAAGCCTCGTGCGCGGCCTACGAAATCAGCTTTTTGCGCAACAGAAAGAGGGCTTTCTGGGCTGTTCCTTAGATACCCTCCGATGGAGCAACGATACTGCTCACGCCCACGTTTTTCTGGGGCCCAAAGTGGATCGGCTCTTGGTGGAGGAAGAGAACCCATGGGGATTGCCCAAACGAGTGGATCCCTACCAGGTGGTGAAGGTAGAGGAGCGCTTGCTTTCCCAACTGGAAGAGAATGGATATCCTTTTGCTCGTGTTGGATTGACCGACCTTTTGGAAGGCCAACCTTTTTATAAGGCTAAATGGTTGGTGGTGCCGGGTAGAAAGGTAACCCTCGACAGTTTGATCATCAAAGGAAACACGCGCATCCGCCGTCATTTTTTACTGGCAGTTATGGGATTGTCTCAAGGAGATGTATACTGCGAAACGCGCATTCAACGACTTTTCCCGCGCATGCGCAACCTTGGATTTTTGGATTTCGAGCGCCCCCCGCAACTCACATTCACCGAGAAATACACCAAGCTAACCCTTTGGCTGAAACGCAAGAAAACAAACCAATTCGATGGTATTCTTGGATTTTTGCCCAATGAGCAAACCGGTAAGATTCTGTTCACGGGTCAAGCCCACATTCGCTTAGAGAATGCGTTCAATGGTGGAGAATGGTTGGAGTTGGATTGGCGTAAATTGCAAGCGGCTACGCAGGATTTGAAGGTATCAACCGCATTTCCTTACCTCTTTCGCACGCCATTTGGAATAGACTACAACCTTAAGCTGTTTCGGCGCGATTCTACTTTTCTTGATGCTCAACAAACTCTGGGTGCCCTTTATTATTTCGATGGCTTGGATGCTCTTCGTTTTTTCTTCAGTAGACGCGACGTGAACCAACTTACCAACTCCCGCATTTCCGATGTTGGTTCTGCCTTGAAGCAATCGGATGTGGAGGTATTAAGTTATGGTTTAGGGCTGCGCTTGGTGAGGCTGGATAACCGCATGAATCCACGAAAGGGCTTGAGGATTCAGATAAACGCATCCATTGGAACCAAATCGTGGAGTCCGCCTTCTTCCATAAACGACAGTTTGCGGAGCTTAGTTCCGGGCAAAAGCACCCAATGGTCGGGCGATGCCTGGTTGGAATGGTACCTGCCAATTTACAAACGGCTTACCTTGTTGTTGGGCGGAAGAGGCGGCATGCTGCAGGGCGGAGCGGTGCAGCCTTCAGAAGCCCTGCGCTTTGGTGGTTTGCAAACCCTGCGTGGATTTGATGATGAGTCTTTGCGTGCCACAGCATTTGGTATTGGAACAGCAGAACTGCGTTTTTTACTCGACAAAAACAGCAACATCATGTTCTTTTACAACCGCGCCTATTATCAGCGATTGGTTGTAGAGGATAGATCTTTCGACCGTCCTTTTGGATTCGGAGCGGGCATCACATTCGAAACCAAAGCGGGCATGTTTGCCCTCACCTACGCCTTGGGAAAACAACTCGATAATCCTTTACTTTTACGCGCTGCCAAAGTCCATTTTGGCATCATCAGCACCTTTTAAACATGTGTGGAATTGCTGGAATGATCTCTTACCGTGGCGCATCAGAA
The DNA here is from genome assembly GCA_040374085.1 of Flavobacteriales bacterium. Taxonomy (GTDB): domain Bacteria; phylum Bacteroidota; class Bacteroidia; order UBA4408; family UBA4408; genus JBEIVB01. The sequence goes on from JBEIVB010000009.1 coordinate 12,803, forward strand.
GATGCGGTTCGCGCCATGACGCGCAGGTTGCAGCATCGTGGGCCCGATGCGGAAGGCGTTTGGCATGGGGGTGCTGCAGCTCTTGGGCATCGACGATTGAGCATCCTCGATTTATCTGGTGCTGCCAACCAACCCATGATATCGGCAAATGGCAAGCATGTACTGGTGTTCAATGGCGAAGTCTTCAACTATCGCGAATTGGCCCAAGAGCTCATACAGAAAGGTGCTTTGAGTGGGTTTCGAACCACCTCCGATACCGAAGTTGTGCTTGAGTATTTGGTGCATCAGGGCACTGCTGCCATTCAACGGTTCAATGGAATGTTTGCCTTTGCTTGGTGGGATATCGAAGCGGAACGGTTGGTACTGGTGCGCGACCGATTGGGCATAAAGCCCTTGTATGTTTCTCACCACGCCGATTCCTTATTTTTTGGTTCAGAGTTGAAAGCCCTATTGGTTCAGGAGACTGGACTGGCAAAGGACGTAAACGCCGAAGCCTTGAATGCCTACCTGCATGTAGGCTTTGTGCCGCATCCTCACAGCATCTATCAAGCGATTTACACCTTAGCACCCGGACATGTTGCCACCTTTGATGCTGCGGGCTACAGCGAAAGACCATATTGGGAAGTTACCGGTAAAATACGTGCTCAGGTAATGTTTCGTGAGCAGGATGCATTGGAAGAGTTGAACCGTCTTTTGGAGGAATCTGTGCGATACCGCATGATCAGCGATGTGCCTTTTGGTTCCTTTTTGAGTGGAGGCATAGATTCCAGCCTGGTTACTGCCGTTGCGCAAGGCCTCAGCGCCAATCCCATCAACACATTTTCAATTGCATTTCCGGAATGGGATAAAAATGAGGGTCCTTATGCAGAGGAAGTTGCTCGGCATTTGGGAACACGCCATCATGCCTTCTCTGTGGATTCATCGGAAGCGCTGCAGTTGGTTCCGGGTTTAATGGATCATTACGATGAGCCCTTTGCAGACTCTTCTGCGATTCCAACCCTATTGGTTTCCAAACTGGCACGCGAAAAGGTAACCATGGTGCTCTCGGGCGATGGAGGTGACGAGCTTTTTCACGGATACGGCACGCACCGTTGGGCAGCCCGATTCAACGATCCAAGCTTCGTTGTAATGAAGCCCTTTTTGCGTGCGCTTTTGCGAATGGGAAACCATCGCCAAAAGCGTGTTGCTGATTTGCTTGAACGGGTATCTCCTCGATATTATAAAAGCCACATCCTATCTCAGGAGCAATACATGTTTTCGCGCAAGGCCCTTGCACCTCTGCTGAGGCCCGAATGGAGGCGGGGCTTCGACCTCCAGGAACTCGGTTGGGAAGTGGCCCGAAAGCTATCTGCAGCCGAGCAACAGGCTCTCTTTGATTTACGGTGTCTGTTGCCCGACGATTTGCTGGTGAAGGTAGATCGGGCTTCTATGGCCCATAGTTTGGAAGTTCGGGTCCCACTCTTAGATTACCGCCTTGTGGAGTTTGCCATTAACCTCTCGCCCGCACTGAAGTGGAAAGATGGCAGCAGTAAATATTTGCTCAAACAAGCACTTTACCAACGACTGCCTGCTTCACTTTTCGATCGGCCTAAATGGGGCTTTAGTGTACCCATGGCAAAATGGCTGCGCGGTGGTTTACGTCCTTATGCGCTGGACCTCCTTTCTGACGGTGCTTTACAAAGCAGTAGGTTTCTTTCGCCCCAGGGCGTGGCTCCTGTGCGCACGGCATTTTTCGAAAAGGGTTACGATCCTGCCTTCACAAAAATCTGGACTCTGCTCATGTTGAGGCAATGGGAGGTAAACCAGGCTTAACCTCAGCGCATCTGCCGCCGATCGAGGTCGCGGTTCACTTCCCGCTCTTTAATGGTTTCGCGCTTGTCGTAGGTCTTTTTCCCTTTAGCCAACGCAATTTCCAACTTTGCATACCCACCGGTAGAAATGAACATGCGCACCGGTATAAGGGTAATGCCTTTGTCTTTTAATTTACCGACAATCTTCTTTATTTCACTGCGGTTCAGCAGCAGTTTGCGGTCATGACGGGCGCTGTGGTTGAAAAAGGCGGCTCGCTTGTAGGGTTCGATGCTCAAGTTGCGTATCCAAACCTCCTCATCCTGAACCACCCCATAAGCATCTTGCAATTGCACCAAATGGTCGCGCACCGATTTAACTTCGGTTCCAGAAAGCACCAACCCGGCAACAAAGGTTTCCAGAAAGTAGAATTCGAAAGCCGCTCTTCGGTTTTTTGCAACCGTAATCTCCTTGTCTTCCATCAGGGCGATACTACTTTTATATTATCCAGAAAAAAAACACCCTGCATGGCCTCATCTGCAAAATTTTTCTGAGTACCAAAGAAGACACGGAAATTGCTGGCGGCAACGTTTGGACTCACTTCGGGGGTAAGGAAGATGTAGGTTTTCTTCCAAATGAGGTTTCCGTTTCCGTCCACGGTTGGGTTGAGTGTGATGACCGGAAACTGCGCCGATGAGGTACCCGAGTATGCATAGATGCCTACCACCATGGGGTAGTTGATGCGGTATTCGAGTTCGAGATATACATAGGCTCCACCTTTGGGAAGATTGTAAGCCTGCTTAGAAACGCACTCGAATCGCGTTTTTCCTGGAGGCAGCAGAATTTTTCCGCAGAAAAGTCCCTCAGCAGGTTCGGTGGGGAGGTTGCTCAATTGTGGATCGACCTGACTTTGGCCGCTCCGCTCGAGCGTAAAGTCGTTGCTTTCAAAATCTTCCAACCATTTAAACTGGCTGATGCGGGCATAACGGGCCAGTGGCTTGAGCTCAGTGGTTTGGTTTGGACTCAGGTTTACGGAGAAGGTGGTGTCGGTAAAGAAAGGATAGGCCACGCGGGTAGCGGTAATTCCATTTTGCTTTATGCCGGCGGCAATACGTACTTGGTGGTTTCCGGTGGCGAGAACAGGGAAGGTGGCAGGCAGTTCGAATACACCTACCAGTCGCTCGTCCAAATACACCCAAGCATCGGTAATGCGCTGATTGGCGGTTCCTTGAGAAAGTCGGTTGCTGAAAAAACCATAGGGAGCCGGAATCCGGATGTAGGCAGGCACTTGCTCGGCCGGGTTGATGGCATTGCAACCTGCCAACACGAGGCACATAAACATCCACAAAATCAACGCTCTCATGCCCCAAAAATAGCTTCATTCCCAATAGGTTGGGGTTGTTAAGTTTGGTCTTGGGCCTTATTCTCTGAATCGTTGCCCACTTCCGCTTGCCTGGTTCGAGAAAACCAACGGCATCGGCTCTTTCATTTCGTTTCGTTAAAAACCTTTGGAAAAAATCCCAAAAAGCCATTAAAGCAATCGCTTAGAGCCCGAGTTTTGCGCTACATTTGGCGAGGTAATTTTTTGCTAAACCTTTCCACGATGACACCCGGAAACCCCCTGATGGAATACATCCCAATTGCGCTCATGTTTTTTGTCGCTTTAGGGTTTGTGCTTACCACCATGTTTGCCACGCATTGGCTTGGTCCGAAACGTAAGTCTAAGCTTAAATTAGAATCGTTCGAATGTGGCATCGAAAGTCAAGGGAATGCCCGAATTCCATTTTCCATCAAGTATTTTCTGGTGGCCATCTTGTTTGTGCTGTTTGATGTGGAGGTGATTTTCATGTACCCATGGGCCGTGAACTTTAAGGAGCTCGGTTGGTTTGGTTTTATAGAGATGATAACCTTCATGGGCTTTTTACTGGTGGGTTTCTTTTACATCATCCGCCGCGGAGCGTTGAAATGGGAATAACGCTTTTCTAAAATTAAAACATTATGTCGAACAAGGTTGAAATTGCTAAAGCTCCGGGAGGGATGGAAGGAGCCGGATTTTTTGCCACCCGTTTGGATGAGGCCGTAGGTCTGGCCCGCAAGAATTCGGTTTGGCCTTTGCCTTTCGCCACGTCATGTTGTGGTATCGAGTTCATGGCTACGATGGGTGCACATTACGATTTGGCTCGATTTGGCTCCGAGCGTATGAGCTTTTCTCCAAGGCAGGCAGACCTGTTGATGGTAATGGGTACCATTGCCAAGAAGATGGCCCCAGTTGTTCGGCAGGTGTATGAACAAATGGCCGAGCCCAAATGGGTGCTTTCTATGGGTGCCTGCGCATCCAGCGGCGGTATTTTCGACACCTACAGCGTGCTGCAAGGCATTGATCGCATCATACCCGTTGATGTGTACGTGCCGGGCTGTCCGCCCCGCCCCGAACAAGTAATCGATGGCATTCTTAAAATTCACGAGTTGATTCAGCACGAATCCAGCCGCCGTCGTTATTCTCCCGAATATCAATCCATGCTTGCCTCATACGGATTTTAATGTTGACCATGGAATCATCGCAACAAGCCCTGTTGGAAGCCCTTGTGGCTAAATTCGGCGAAGCCATTCAGCATGCCTCTGTTCCACACGGTTTCCTTACCTTAGAAATTGCAAAGGCCAAGGTTCACGATGTGTTGGCTCATTTGGCCGCTTTGCCCGAGAATCCTTTTTCCTTTTTGACCGACTTAACCGGAATCCATTACCCGGACCAGGCAACCGATTTGGGGGTGATCTATCACCTACATGACCTCAAAGGCAATCGGCGCATCCGCATCAAAACCTTCATGGCCACTGCTCATGCCCATTTGCCAACTGCCACCGATATTTTTCCGGCAGCCAATTGGATGGAACGGGAGACCTTCGATTTTTTCGGCATCCAATTTGACGGGCATCCCAATCTCAAGCGCATCCTAAACATGGATGATATGCTCATCCATCCGCTAAGGAAGGAGTTTCCGCTTGAAGATCAATCCAGAAAAGATAAGAACGACGCCATGTTTGGCCGATAAACCAGTCTGCGCATGTCATCTCTGATAAAAAATAATGCCGATGTGGTAAATACCACCGACGCGAAAGAGTACAGCACCATGAATTTGGGGCCAACTCACCCGGCCACGCATGGCATCTTTCAAAACGTGTTGAAGATGGATGGTGAAATCATTGTGGACTCTGTTCCCACCATCGGATACATACACCGGGCGTTTGAGAAGCTTGCAGAGCGTAGGCCTTACTATCAAATCACCCCAATTACCGATCGTCTCAACTACTGCAGCTCACCCATAAACAACACCGGGTGGCACATGACCGTTGAAAAGCTTATGGGTGCTACCATGCCCAAAAGGGTAGATTACCTCAGAGTTATATTAATGGAGCTTGCGCGCATTGCAGATCACATTGTTTGCAATGCCGTTTTGGGAGTAGATACAGGGGCATTAACCGGATTCGTGTACATGTTCCAGCAACGTGAGCACATCTACGACATTTATGAGGCCATTTGCGGTGCTCGCCTCACGACCAACATCGGTAGAATCGGAGGGTTTGAGCGTGAGTGGCCTGCTGCTGCATGGGATAAATTGGATCGCTTTCTCAGGGATTTTCCCAAGACCATGGCTGAGTTTGAGAAGCTGTTGGTTCGCAACCGCATCTTTATGGACCGCACCATTGGTTGTGGCGCCATCTCGGCCGACCGGGCTCTCGCATACAGCTTCACCGGACCCAATCTGAGGGCCGCAGGCGTGGATTACGATGTCCGGGTCCAGGCTCCCTACAGCAGCTACGAAGATTTTGATTTCGTTATTCCCGTTGGAACGCAGGGCGACACCTACGACCGGTTTATGGTTCGACAGGAAGAAATGTGGCAAAGTTTGAAAATCATCAACCAAGCCATCCGGAATATGCCGTCAGGCCCGTTTCATGCCGATATGCCCGAAGTGTACCTGCCCAACAAAGAAGAGGTCTACAACAATATGGAGGCCCTCATTTACCACTTCAAAATTGTAATGGGCGAATCCAACATTCCCGCTGGTGAGGTTTACCATGCAGTGGAAGGCGCCAATGGTGAACTGGGTTATTACCTCGTGAGCGATGGTGGTCGAACTCCTTATCGCCTCCATTTCCGCAGGCCATGCTTCATTTATTACCAAGCTTACCCCGAAATGATCAAAGGAAGTATGCTCTCAGATGCCATTCTTACCATGAGCAGTTTGAATGTAATTGCGGGGGAGTTGGATGCTTAAATGAATATTTGCTTATTTTCGCTAAACTTGCAATCCGCATTAGTACTTCAAAGGTATGCATCAAACACCGCTTAGAGCAACCCTACTTCTTTTGTTTTCCGTCTTGGTCGTTACTGTTCAGGCTGGCACGGTAACTGTGGAAGGAACCTACCAGGGCAAAAACGTGTACGTTCAAAATCCCTTCGTTGATAACGGCGTTGGATTTTGCGTGTTTGAAGTAATCGTGAACGATAAACCTACCACCGACGAGGTAAATTCGAGCTCCTTCGAAATTGACTTATCGGCTTTGAAACTTACCATCGGAGAAAAGGTGGTCATCAAGCTCAAACACAAAGACGATTGCAAGCCTAAGATTGTGAACCCAGAAGTATTAAAAGTTCGCAGTACGTTTGAAATTGTTCCCGGCTCAGCTAAGGTGAACAAAGACGGTACATTCTCTTTTACCACCAAAGGCGAAACAGGAAAGTTGCCGTTTACCATCGAGCAGTATCGTTGGAATAAATGGGTTAAAGTTGAGGATATAGAAGGCAAGGGGCGAATGGAAGGGGCATTTTATTCTATAAAATACCAGCCCCATTCAGGCGAGAACAAGATTCGCCTGAAACAGGTAGATGCCTCAGGGCCACGTTATTCAGAGCCTGTTAAATACCGCTCTACTACCCCTGAGGTGAAGTTTGAAAATAAAGATAAGGTAGACTTTACAATCTCATTCAGTGATGTTACCCGCTATGAGATCTTTGATATGTACGGCAATTTGATGGCCAAAGGATCTTCGGTTGAGGTAGATGTAACCAACCTAAAAAAGGGAACCTACTACATCAACTACGACAACAAGGCGGGCGAGAAATTCGTGAAGCGTTAATGGCGCCTTCAAAGTAGGGCCAACAATCTGCGCTGTCTTCATGGACAAAATTGAACATTTGGGAATAGCGGTTCGGAGCCTCGATGCTTCTGTTCCCGTTTATGAGGCCCTTTTGGGAACTGCCTGCTACAAGCGAGAACGAGTTGACTCAGAAGGCGTAGAAACTGCTTTTTTTCTAACAGGACCCAATAAAATTGAATTGTTAGAAGCCACTCATGCAGATAGTCCCATTGCGCGTTTTTTGGAAAAGAAAGGCGAGGGAATGCACCATGTGGCGTTCTCTGTTAGCGACATCCGCGCTGAAATGCGAAGACTGGAAGCAGCTGGTTTTGAGCTGCTTAGCAAGGAACCCAAAAATGGCGCAGACAATAAGTGGGTCTGCTTTCTTCACCCGAAAAATACCCACGGAGTATTGATTGAGCTTTGTCAGGAAAGGCCTTCTCCATGAGCGAAAAAAAAGAATCGGCGGATCGGAATGTGCCCAAAGATCTTGGTCTTGGGGTAGGAGCCGCTGGTTCGAATCAGCGCATGATCAATCCGGATGGATCCTTTAACGTAAGGCGCAGCGGACAATCGTTTTTTGAGCGATTTCACTTCTACCATTTCCTTCTGAACATCTCATGGCTTCGGTTTCATCTTGTTGTGCTCGCTTTTTATTTTGTTGTAAACTGTGTTTTTGCGCTGCTCTATTGGTGGGTAGGACTTGAGCAATTGGGCGGATTGGAGCAGTCTACTTCAAATGGTCGACTCCTCGAAGCCTTTTTCTTTTCGGCTCAATCGCTTACCACCGTTGGTTATGGACGCATTGCTCCGGTGGGTTTGGCCGCAGGTTTGCTGGCTACCATTGAGTCCTTGGTGGGGCTCATGAGTTTCGCTTTAATAACAGGAATATTATATGGCAAATTCACACGTCCAAACGTCCGAATTTTGTTCAGCACCCATGCGGTTATGGGACCATTTCAAAAGATAAATGCGTTGATGTTTCGTTGTGCGAATGCACGGGAAAATCAACTTATTGAGACCGAGGTTCAGGTGGTAATGGCCATCAATCAGCCCGCGGGAGAAACTGTTCGCAGGATGTTCTTTTCATTGCCTTTGGAGCGCGACAAAATCAATTTTTTCCCTTTGCCTTGGACCATCGTGCATCCCGTTGACGAGAAAAGTCCGCTGTTTGGGCTGAACGCCGAGGAGTTGGAAAGCCGCAAAGCGGAGGTGTTTATTCTGGTGAAGGCCTTCGACGATAACTTCCATCAGCAGGTTTATGCACGTTACAGCTATACATGGAAGGATTTTCTTTGGGGCCAAAAGTTTTTTGTGATTCATCAAGTATTGAACGATGGTTCCACAGAAATTGACATGAAGAAGTTCAATCAAACCGAGTTGGCTCCGCTCAACCGCACGTAAAGAGCACCCACAACCGCCGGTTAGCTGTTGGCATAGCCAAACCAAACCATAAAGAGGATTCCACCTGTCATGGCTACTTTAAGCCAGGCAGAGGCACGCGAGTAATTATTTTTGTTTCGACTCCTCACGAAGAGGAAAAGTGCAATGAGAAGGGGAACCTGCAATGAAATTGCCATGATCCATGGTGTTTTTACATCTTGCTCGGCAACCTGAGCTTGCTGCAACCAGGCTATACCACACAATGCAAGAAGGGTAAGCGCAGCAGATAGGCCTTTGGTTGCGCCAATGCCGGCAACAATAGGCAAGGTACGCGCGCCCATTTGGTCGTCGCCCTCCATATCTTCTAAGTCCTTCACCATTTCTCTAACCCAGTTTAGCAAAAATGCAAAAAGCCCAAAACCTCCCGCCCAATACCATATTAAATTGAGATTATGTTGGATGGAACGCGGGATTTCTCGGTATTGAGTGAATACTTCTTCTTGCTCGAGCACCAAATCTTTAAAAGCGCGAATGAAGAGGGGCATTTCGTAAAACACCGGCATGAAGGGCACCAAGCCCGCCATTAAAGCTACAATTACATTGCCAAGGATGGGTTGCCGCTTGAACTCTGAGGAGTAAAAATAAAGCAAGCCTGCAGTAATGGCATGTATAAATCCAAGTTTATAAATGCCAATTTTCGCTCCCATCCATATTCCAATTGCAATGCCTGAGAAACTCAAAATCGCGGAAGCCCGAAGGAGGCTGCTTCCACCATTAGGCCATGTGGGCCTTTCGGGATGGTTGATGCGATCGATGTCCTGATCGAAATAGTCGTTTACCACATAACCACCTGCGGCCACCAATAAAGTGGACAGCACAACCAGAAAAAAATCGCGTTCAGAAAGGCGCATGCTCAACCCACAGGTGCGCACAAAAACTTCTTCGACTTCATAACGAAAAAGATATTGAGACAGTCCCATCATCAAAAGGTTCAGGGGCCTTAGAACCCTGAGCCAGGGTGGGAGAGGGGGCAAGGTAATTACCATACGAAACGTTCTCCGTCAGACCATTTGCCTTGCGCGCGCAGGGTTTGTTCAATCACATCGCGTACACAACCCTTACCACCGGCCAACAAGGATACGTAAATGCTCAGCTGTCGAATTTCGGGCACAGCATCTGCCGGACAAACCGGTACTCCTACCTTTTGCATGATTTCATAATCGGGCAGGTCGTCGCCCATATACAAAACCTGATGGGGCTCTAGGTGGTAGGTCGCCAGATAATCTTCGTAATGTTCGGTTTTACGAAATGCGCCTAAAATGATGTCTTGTACACCCAAGTATTCCATGCGCTTTCTTACCGCTTCCGATCTGCCGCCGGAGATGATTCCCACCAAGAATCCTTTTTTAACGGCAAGCTGAAGCGCAAATCCATCTTTGATGTTCATGGTGCGGACTTGGTCGCCGTTTTCCATGAGGGTAATGCTGCCGTCTGTGAGCACACCGTCAACATCAAAGAGCAGGGCTTTTACTTTGGTCAGCCTCGTTTTAAAATTTTCGTTTTCCATTTATGCGTTGTATTCCCGGGCGATTAACTGTGAAAATCGGGTGTAGATCTCGGCCCAATCTGGGTGCTGGTTCAGAGCCTGAAGATGCCTTGAAAGGGTTTGGGCATCTCCACGCCGTGCGGGGCCGGTTTGTGCATCTGCCGGAGAAAAGGTCATCGCTTTTTCTACGGTTTCCATCATGAGCGGATGCAGCAGCTCAAGGGGCATGTTGACTTCATTCATCAACTGTTCAGAAATGCGAAGCAAATGGTTGGTGAAGTTGTTGGAGAACACGGCACTCAAGTGCACAAAAAGCCTTTGTTTGGAATTCGAATCCCAAATGTTTTCGCTGAAACATGAGGCAAGCGATCGAACTTTTTCTTGGGCCTCCGGGTGGTTGCCTTCAATGAGAAACGGCACCGATTTCAGAGGTACGTGCCGATTTGCCGTAAAAGTTTGCAACGGATACAAGATGCCAACATGTGGGCTGCAACCCGACAGGACTTGCATGGGGGTGCTGGCCGAGGTGTGCACCACCAGCCAGGATCGTTGCGGTAATTTGGAGGCCACATCGGATAATGCTTCATCCGGAACACACAGCAACAAAACGTCTGCATCTACATCGTCGAACTGCAAATCGGTGGCCCAACCGCATCCAAGCGCTTCGGCAAGATGTTGTGTTTTTATCGCTTGTCGCCCAGAAACATGAACCACATGCAGGCGCTGAGGAGCTCCATCGAGACAAAGACGCGTGGCTACGTTACCGGTGCCCACTAAGGCTATTCTGATTTTTCCCTCGTCTACCATTCGGTCAGCCGGCTTTTTCCTGGATTCCCTCTTCCTGCAGCACCATGAGGTTGAGGTATTGCAACAGACGTTCAGATGTATTATTAAAATACCGCTTGTTGCGGTAGGCTCCCACCCATTGAATGCCGCGTAAACTGTTGGTTAGAAACACCTCGTCTGCTCTGAGCATATCGTTGGGCTTAATGGATGTTTCGTATACTTTTATTCCCAATTGGCCTGCCAATTCAATGATGTAACGTCGCATAACTCCATCCAAACAGCCTTCTTCCAACGTGGGTGTGTACAACACTCCATTCACCGCGAGGAACACATTTGCGTTCATGGCTTCGGCAACGTTATAATTATCGTTTAATAAAATAGCGTTGTCGACTTGTTTCGCATTTCGGAAAACACCGGCCAACACATAAATCAATCCGGATAGGGTTTTTAGGTTGGAGAGGGGATTCAGGGGTTTGCGAATGTCGTTGAAAAGGTCAACCGTAAGCCCTTTGGCATTCAATCCAAATTGCTGTTCTTCAAGGGGTTCGGCCTCCATAACAAGAAGCGCCTTGTTGCCCGTAGGTGCGTAAAAATTTCCGTTTTCGCGGTACAAGGTGATGCGCAGCATTCCGCCTTCCTTGATGTCATTGTGTTGGAGCAATTCGCTCACCATTCGGCGAAACCAAGCATCGGACCACTCAGGGTTCATCTCCATTCCCAGAAGGGCAGAGCCGGAACGCAATCGTGCCAAATGACGATTTAGGAGCGGCGCTTTCCCCTTGAGTATGCGCAGCGTTTCAAAAACACCATCTCCATAACGAAACGCCCTGTTTGACAATGGCAAGAGGGCTTCGCTCGGGTGCACAAATCCGTTCAGAAAAAAAACGACCATGATTCAACAAAGTTCAGATAAAAAGCTTAGGGTATTCAAGCCATCCGCAAAGTCATCAAAAGTTGGTTTCTGGGCTTCGCCAAACGGCAACACCGGAAGGTCCCAAGATGCAGGATCTCCAACCCAGCATTGAATGTTGTCGGAAACGGTGGCTGCCCTTTGCAACACCTCTGCTTTGTCTGCATAACGCCAAACATGAAGGACTCCAACAGGGGAAAAAGGGTTTTCGTTTTCCCGAACCAAAAGAAAATTATTGTCGAGAAAGGGAACTCGGTTGAGCAGGAAAACGGCACGTTGATAATCGTAGTTGTTTGCGTATTTCCGGTGATGGATGATGTCTCCATAAGAGGAGATGGCGGCAAAAAATTCATCGATGGGTTGATTCCTGGGCATCCAAAGCTGGGTTACGTTTCTGCAACCCAAACCGAAATACCGAAATACATCTTCTCCCAGATTCTTCAAATCCGATTGTTGTTCGTCTCCAGTTAGCAGGGCAATTGAAGTTCTGCTATTGCGAATGATGCGCGGCACATGCCCAAAGTATGCCTCGAAATAGCGGCTGGTGTTGTTGCTTCCGGTAGCGATGAGGGCATCTACACCCGGCCATTTGCCATTCGAAAGAGTTAAAGAAAAGTGAGGATCCAATGCTGCGAAGGTTTCCAACAAAAGGCTTGGAAGGACCGAGTCTTCCGATGCGGGTTTCCAGAGCACGGCATTGCCGCTTGCATAGAGACAGAGCAAGTCGTGCAGGCCCACCAGCGGAATGTTGCCGGCACTGATCAAACCAACGGTTCGCGGCGATGGACAAGTGCGTGCTGAGGCAAGGGATGGAGATGCATGCAGCTTGGTTTCCGCCAAAGCCCGCCCCCATGCTTCCACCGCAAACAAGACCTGGTCTGATGTGAACCAGCCGTTGCTCTGCTCTACCTTGGTTAGGCTGTTGTGTAGCGCTTTGCTCCAATTCGATGCTGGATCGGAAAACCAGGAACCCAGCCTGATTAGATTTTCAAACCGATGCGGTTCTATCATGAGCTAAAGGAAGAAAATGCTAATTTTGAGGCGCAAAAGTAACATTTAAATAAGCCTTTTCTATGGCCATCAAGATTACCGACGAATGCATCAACTGCGGAGCCTGCGAGCCCGAATGCCCAAACAATGCCATTTATGAAGGCGGCAACGAATGGCGCTTCTCCGACGGCACCAGTCTAAAGGGCGACATCACCACCCTCTCCGGTGCGCACCTCACAGCAGAAAATCCTCACGAACCTAAAAGTTTGGATGTGTACTACATCGTAACCGATAAGTGCACCGAATGCGTTGGGTTTCACGATGAACCCCAGTGCGCAGCTGTTTGTCCGGTAGATTGTTGTGTGGACGATGAGCTGGCCCGCGAGAGCCAGGAACAACTGCTTGCCAAGAAGCAATTCATGCACGTATAAATCAAACGCATGTTCTGAAGGCCAGCCGGTGCGCTGGCTTTTCTTTTTTCTGTCATGACCTACTGCAAAAACATCCTCGAAACCATTGGAAATACTCCATTGGTAAAATTGAATGCCATACCCCGCGAGATCCCCGCTCTGGTGCTGGCAAAAATTGAAACGTTCAACCCCGGCAACTCCATCAAGGATCGGATGGCTTTGAAGATGATTGAGGATGCCGAGCGGAGTGGGAAACTGAAGCCGGGTGGAACCATTATTGAAGGTACTTCAGGCAACACCGGTATGGGTTTGGCCATTGCTGCCATCATAAAAGGGTATCATTGTATATTCACCACCACCGATAAGCAGAGCAAAGAAAAGGTAGATGCATTGAAGGCATTCGGCGCAGAGGTAATCGTATGCCCAACCAATGTCGACCCCGAAGATCCACGTTCATACTACAGCGTATCCAGCAGGCTGGAAAAGGAAGTGCCCAACAGCTGGAAACCAAATCAGTACGACAATCCAAGCAATGCTCAAGCCCACTACGAAACCACCGGTCCGGAGATATGGAAACAAACCGAAGGTAAAATTACCCATTTGGTTGTGGGGGTTGGTACGGGTGGAACTATTTGTGGAACAGCTCGTTACCTAAAAGAGAAAAATCCTGATGTTAAGGTTTGGGGAATCGATACTTACGGTTCTGTTTTTAAGAAATACAAGGAAACAGGTATTTTCGATAAAAATGAAATCTACCCCTACATTACCGAGGGCATTGGCGAAGATTTTCTTCCTCAGAACGTAGATTTCAGTCTCATTGATCTGTTTGAGAAAGTAACGGATAAAGATGCGGCGGTTATGACGCGCCGCATCGCTCGTGAGGAGGGCATTTTCGCCGGAAACTCTGCAGGCTCTACGTTGGCTGGTCTGATGCAACTCTCCGGACTTCTGAAACCAAGCGATGTAGTGGTGGTTATTTTTCACGATCACGGCACCCGTTACCTCGGCAAAATGTTCAACGATGAATGGATGCGACAGAAAGGTTTTATAGATAAAAAGGGGTTAACCGCAAAAGATGTATTGTCGGGCGTTGGGGTTCGCTCCTTGTTTACGCTGCCGTCTGAAACCACCGTTTCAGAGGCAATCCGAATGATGGGCGAGCGCGACATTTCTCAGGTACCCGTTACTCAGGATGGTCGCATCGTTGGTGCCCTTAGCGAAAGTGGTTTGTTCCGGCATCTTGTTGGCTCGCCGGAGCGACGCAGCGAGCCCATTGCGCATTTTATGGAGCCCGCTTTCCCATTTGTAGACATCTCCACTTCGCTTGAAAGTCTCAGCACCATGATTACCGAGGCCAATCCTGCGGTGCTTGTGCGCGACTTTAAAACCGACCAAAACTTTATTCTCACTCGGCACGACATATTGCTGGCACTTGGTGTATAGCGGAATGCGCACCGTTGTTGATCCTTGCGGCAGAGCCATTATCCTGCCCACCCATCCACAGCGCATCATCAGCTTGGTGCCGTCGCAAACCGAATTGTTGCACCGTTTGGGACTTGGCGAGCGTGTGGTAGGCATCACCAAATTTTGCGTTCACCCGCAGGAATGGCATCGAACCAAAACGCGTGTGGGGGGCACTAAGAAACTTAATAGAGAAGTTATAAAATCTTTACAGCCCGATTTGATTATTGCCAACCGCGAGGAAAATTTAGAAGAGGATGTGCTCTGGTTGGACCGCTTTGTTCCCACATGGGTGAGCGATGTGCGCACGCAAACCGATGCGGTAGACCTTGTGGAGCGCGTAGCGGATATCGCTCATGTTTCAGCTGGAGCTGCTGATTTGGTAGCTGCCTTGAAACTGCTGTGCGCACCCAAGGACAGGCCTCGAAAAATTAAGTTTGCTTACCTCATTTGGCAGGAGCCTTTTATGGCTGTGGGCTCCGAAACCTTTGTGCACCACATGCTGGAGGCGTCGGGCTTTGAAAATGTTGTTCCGTTTGCACGTTATCCGGAGGTTACCCTCAGCCAGCTCGAGGAATGGGCGCCAGAGGTGCTCATGCTTTCCTCCGAGCCTTTCCCGTTCTCTTTTGCTCATCAGGCTGCTTTAGAGGCACAATTGCCGGGTCATATAAACGTGGTGTTGGTTGACGGCGAGCTTTGCAGCTGGTATGGCCCTCGAATGCTTTCTGGTATTCCGTACCTTCAAGGCCTCTACCAGACATTGGCTGGTTAAAGGCTATGATCCGCAACGCACTCTTACTTTTAATGGTTCTGTTGGGCTTTTGTTTGCAGGGGTTTTCTCAGAATACAGCCCCTGCCAGGCCCAAGGTTGCGCTGGTGCTCAGCGGCGGTGGCGCCGATGGATTGAGCCACATTGGTGTAGTGCGCTGGCTGGAAGAACACAGAATTTCTATAGATTATGTTGCCGGAACCTCTATTGGTGCTTTGGTTGGAGCACTGTATGCATCGGGTTATTCCGCTGCCGAGATCGAACGATTGGCGCTTTCGGATCGCTTTCAAACTTGGGCCAAAGGAGAAATTGAAGAGGAGTATTATTTCTATCTCAAAAAGCGGCCTGCAGATGCTTCTTGGGTAAACCTAAAGTTTTCGACAGATACCGCCATCTCCCGCTCTTTGCCCACCAACCTCGTGAATTCTGTTCCCATCGATTATGGGCTGTTGGAGCTGTTTGGTCGCCCCAATGCGGCCAGCCAAGGGAACTTCGATAGCCTAATGATTCCTTTTCGATGCGTTGCTTCCAACATCACCAAAAAACGCTTGGAAGTATTTGGAGCTGGTGACCTTTCGCAAGCACTCCGTGCCTCAATGGCTTATCCATTTTACCTGAAACCCATCAACATCAATGGAAATGTATATTTTGATGGGGGATTATACAACAATTTTCCTATAGATGTTGCCGACTCAACTTTTCATCCCGACATCATCATCGGCAGCACCGTGTCTGAGAACATTAAGGATCCAAGTGAAGACGACTTGATTTCGCAACTGAAAAGCCTGTTGGTAAATCGGAATCGAAACGTCACCGTTTCTTGTCCATTAATTGTAGTTACGCCCTCTCTTGCAAGTCCATCTCTATTCAACTTTTCCAAGGTAGATAAATACATCCGCGCAGGATATGAGGCCGCAGAATCTCAACGCACTGAGATATTCAGCCGTCTTGACCATCGGGTGGATACTGCTGAGTTGTCTTGCCGAAGGCAGATGTTTAAAAGTAAGGTCAATCGTATTTTGTTTGAATCCATTGAGATTAAAGGCATCAATCGCGCCCAAAGTCGCTACGTGCGCAAGCTTCTGGTTCCCAAGGGCAAGTTGGTTTCGCTGGAACGACTTACCCCGAACTACTACCGCTTAGTGGCCGACGAAAAAATTCGGCAGGTATTTCCCATCAGCCGCTTGAACCCCAAAACAGGGTTCTACGATTTGTTGTTGGTCATCAAAAAAGAAAAAGATTTGTTCCTCTCATTTGGGGGTAACTTTTCATCCAGGCCCATCAACGCCGCCTTTATTGGCCTCCAATACAATTACCTTGGAGTTGTAGCCACCACGCTTTCGGCAAATTCCTATTTCGGCAAGTTTTACGGTTCTTATCAAGTTAAAGCTCGTTTCGATTTTCCCTCACGTTTCCCATTTTATGTAGAGGGTTCCTTTACTCGAAACCGTTTTGATTATTTCAACAGCGCAACTACATTTTTCGAAGATGTGAAACCCTCATATCTTATCGAATATGAGAGTTTCGGAGATTTTAACCTGGCTATCCCAGCTCGAAACAAATCTAAGATAGTAGTGGGGGGAACCTATGCCGGTCTTTCGAACAATTATTACCAGACCCGAAATTTCTCATCTGCCGACACTGCTGACCAAACCGATTTCGTGAATGCCTCTGCCTATGTGTTGTTTGAGCGGAACACCCTCAACAAGAAGCAGTATGCAAACAGCGGCACTTATTTTGCCTTCAGGGCTCGGGCCTTGCAAGGGCACGAAGTTACCACACCGGGTTCCACTTCCAGTCTGCGCGATGTTACAGAAAACGATTTGGCATGGTATCAGCTTAAAGCCACTTACGACAGCTACTACAAACGTAGGGGCAAAATTCGTTTGGGCGTTTTTGGTGAGGCTGTTGTTTCCAATCAGAAATTTTTCAGCAACTATACGGCTTCTATTCTCTCTTCACCGGCGTTTACTCCCATACCTGAAAGTCGAACGCGCTTCATTCCCAAATTCCGTACGCACAGTTATGTTGCATTCGGATTGAAGAACGTGTGGAACATCTTCACAGCCTTAGACCTTCGAATGGAGGGGTATGTTTTTCAACCGCTTCGCGAAATTCAGGCCGGTGACAACAATCGTCCTGAGTACAGCCAGTTCCTAAACAAACGCTATTTCATTGCCAGCGGGGCCCTGGTTTATCACAGTCCGGTTGGCCCTCTTAGCCTCAGTTTAAACTACTACGATACAGAGGTCAAGCGGGGACGCGACCAAGGGGTGTACAGCTTCTTGCTCACTTTCGGATATATTTTGTTTAACCGCAGGGCCCTTGATTAAAAAAAGTGAAAAAAAGTCAATGCTGCCGATTATTTGTACTTTTGCCTCACAAAACAAACTCAAAAACAAACCATGAAAAAAATCATGACCTTGGTAGCCATCGCCGGTTTGGCTTTCGCTACCTCCACAGCTTTCGCAGGAGACGGTAAAGCTTGCACCAAAGACGCAAAAGCTTGCTGCAAGAGTAAAGAAGGTAAGGCTTGCGCCAAAGGAGGCGAAGCTAAATCTTGCCACAAGGAAGAAGCAAAAGCAGGAAACGCTGAGAAGAAGTAAATTCTTCTAAGTGAAAAGTAAAGGCCCCTTTATGGGGCTTTTTTTGTGCCTTGTCTGAATAGGGCCGAAAGCTCGCTTAGGCAGGTAATGGTTACGTCAGGTGCCGCACTGCCTTCTGCTCCATCCGGATTGAACCAAACGGTTTTCCAACCGGCTTTTTTCCCTCCCAGAATGTCTGCCTCCAGATTGTCGCCTATGATGCAGGCCTGCTCTGCAGAAGAACCCGTTCGGGTTTGGGCAAATTGAAAGATGGCCTCTGCCGGTTTCATGGCGCCCGCAGCATCGGAAGAAACCACTTCCTGGAAAAAATGCCCGATTCCGGATTGATGGACTTTTTTCAACTGTACCTCGTGGAACCCGTTGGTTATCAAATGAAGCGTATAAAAAGGTTTTAAGGATTCCAGAGCATCCCACGCTCCTTTCATGAGCTTGGTGCGGAGGGGAAGCTGCTCCAAAAAGGCTTCGCCGAGTTGTCGTGCAAGCGGCACATCGCTGACCGAAACTTCCTCTAAGGCAAGCGAAAACCGCGAGAGCCTGAGTTCCGCTTGCGAAATGTCTCCTTTCTCGTAGAGTTTCCACAACCGCTTGTTGTGGTGCTTGTAAGACGATAAAAATTTATCCGGCTCAACATGCCCATACTTGGGCATTATGTGGTGTTCTAACAGGTGCCGGAGAGAATCCAACGCATTGGCTTCAAAGTCCCACAAGGTGTGGTCTAGGTCGAAGAACAAATGCCGAACGCCTTCCATGTCAAGGTTGGATTACCAGTTTGCTTCGGTAAAGATTCTGATTGCATAAAACAGCCACCTCATACAGCCCTGCCGATATTCCATTGAGATCCATTTGCAAGGAGTTGCCGTTCATTTTTGTGCTCCGAATGATTCTTCCTTGTAAGTCGATTAGGGTTACCTCTCCACCCACCGCCATCTCCGGTATTCGAATTGTAACGGTTTGTGCGGCAGGGTTGGGTGCAAGCCCCAAAGATGAGGCCATACCTGCAGCACGAATGCCGGTGTTGTTCTGCCATTCAACGGGCATGCGGGTTTGCCAGAGACCCCTCCCATAAGTTCCGGCCCTAAGGGTGTGCGGGGTTTCCAAAAGAGCAAGATCGTTTACCACCGTATTCGGAAGCCCTTGGGAGAATGGTTTCCAAACGGTCATGGTGCTGTCTGTATAATATACTCCCAAATCTGTTCCGACAAAAACCCTTTCAGGACTGCCTGGCTGGAGGAGCAGGCAGTTTACGGGAACAGAGGGCAATCCGGTTTTGGAATAATTCTTCCAGGTTACACCGCCATTGCGGGTACGGTACACTTTTGCAGTGCTGCTGTAATCGCTCACGCTGATCATGGCACGCATGTCATCGTCTGGGAAAAAAGCAATACGCGAAAAGTTGGTGCTGGCTGGCAATCCGGAGGACATTACATTCCAAGTTTGGCCACCATTTAATGTGCGATACGCTTTGCTTCTGAGCACCGCATAAACCCGGTTGGGATCCTGAAATGCTGCCGCAACATCTACGTAGGTCTGGCCACCGGAAAGTCCGTTGGTAGCAGCAGTCCAGCTTTCTCCACCGTTGCTGCTTTTATATATTTCGGTGTAGCCAGCGTACATTATGGAAGATTCGCCGGGCGCAATGCAGAATGGGGTAACCCAAGCGCCATCATTAGCAGGTGCAATGTAATAAAATTGGTTGCCTCCATTTTGCGATTTGTAAAGGTCGCCGTAGTACAATTCAGCAAACATAATATTATCGTTGTTTGGATCAACGGCGCAATCCATTCCATCGCCACCCAAACCGCGGTCGAATCCATTTGCATTCAACACATTGGTTCCATTGTCCTGGGATCCCATGATGATGGGCGTCTCGTTTTGTGCAGAGGCACTGATGCGGTAAAACTGGGAGATGGCCAATCCAATGCTTAAATCTGTATAGGTGTTGCCCCCATCGTTGCTTCGAAACACACCTCCGTCTGTACCCAGATATACAACAGATGGGTTTCCGGGTTTAAATTGAATGTCGTGTATGTCGGCATGAGCATACGGAATTCCATTCGCACCATACCAGTGGCTGGAAATTGAGAAGTTAACCGCTCCATCGCTCGATTTGTAGACGTTTACTCCACCTGTGAACACCTTTTCGGCATTCGAAGGATCAACCGCCAACGAGAGGGTATAAAAAGCCTGACCACCGCCGTCCATGCCATCCGCATCCCATCCCAAAAGGTTGGGCGATATTGAGCGTTCCTCCCAAGTTTGCCCGTCGTTGATGCTCGCATACAAACCTCTGAAGCCATTGTCGCTGCTGTTCGCCACCAAGGCGTAAAGCGTGTTTGGATTGGCAGGACTGATGGCCAACTCTATTCGCCCAACGCCTGTTGTTGGAAGGCCGGAGGTGGAGGGAACCGTGGTGAAGGTCTGTCCACTATCTGTACTCACTCTAACAGAGGCATTGGTGCTGATGTAAACGGTGCTCGGGGAGCCCGGTTTAAATTCGATGTCTTTGATGTTACCGCTGGTAACGACGCTCCAGTTTGCAGCAGCGTCGTTGGATCGCATCAGGTTGTTTCCGGTGCAGGCAAACAAGGTTGTGTTGGTACCCGGGAAGAACACCAGCCGGTTGATTTCGCGCTTTTGCGTAAACAAAAAAGAAAGCCCACTGGGGTTCCAAGTTTGTCCTCCGTCCGTGGTTTTCAGCACTCCAAGCGAGTATGTGTCGTTGGCAGGCGCGTCTCCGGTAGCCAGGTACATAACCTGAGGATTGATGGGATCGATTAGAAGATCGGAGCTGCCTATAACCGGAAGGTTATCGGTGGTGGTGGGCAGCCAGTTGTCGCCGCCGTTTAGAGAATGCCAAAGTCCACCGGCAGGTGTCCCAATCCAGATGTCGTCAGCATTTTGAGGGTTGAAGCGAATGAAGTTTACCCTTCCCATACCACCACCGCTGCTGGGGATGGATTGATACGGTCCCATCAGCTCCCAATTTGCGGTCGGATCTGTTGCGGAGCTCATCCTGCCCGCGTTTCGATGAGAAAGAAACTCGTTCCACACTTTTTGTGGATCCGGGAAATTGCCGGCACTGTCTACACGAGCCTCCCAGAACCATTCCCAGCGTTTGAATACCTCAAACCCCGGTAGTTCATGCTCTTCCTCTGAGGCAGTTGCAGGGCTGCCGTTTTTTTCAAGCCGGCCTTCGCGTTTTTCTTTTTCCAGCTCCTTCAGGTGTTCTTCCTCATATTGACGAAATGCCTTTTGAATGGAGAAAAAATTGGGCGTTGATTGCGGCTCAACATAGCGCATCCAGGGCTGAGCAAAGGCAAGCGAACCCAAAAGCGTGAAGGAAAGGGTCAGGAGTTTGTTTTTCATGCTGAGAAGTAAGGCTTAAGCGTATCGAGAAAGGATTCGGGTGGTTTGGTGGGTCTGCCGTTTGACGCCGTTACAAAAACCAAGATGGTACTCCCTTGGTTCAGCAGATCTCCGGATTCGTTGAACATTTCGTATTCAAATCGAATTCGGTTGCTTGGCATTTCGGGAATACGTGTGATTACGCTGAGAAGTTCATCGTAGAAGGCGGGTTTTTTGTAGTGGATGGAAAAATCCCGAACGGGAAGCATAATCCCACTATCTTCAAGAGAGCGGTAGGTGCAGCCCAGAGCGCGCAACGCCTCAACTCTTCCTACTTCATAGTAGGCCGCATAATTTCCATAATAAACATATCCCATTCGGTCTGTTTCCGCGTACCGAACGCGTACCTGGGTAGTGTGTTCAAAGCCGTTCATGACGGCGCGAAAGGTAAGGTTTTGTATGGCCTGCATTTTTTGTTCCGACCAATCGGTATTAAATGAAGAGGAATTGGCTTGGGTCGTCTATATATGCGGCACCCTACCGTGGGTTAAGGCCCAAGGTAAAACGGGTGCGCGAGTTTTCTTCGCCGCTTTACCCAAAGGTTTGCGTCGTATTCGTTTCCCAACCATTATTGGTTAAGTTTGCACATAGATTTTTGCGGCATGTTTTTGTTTTTTCGGCATCGATATTTTCTCGGTTTTCTTGTCTTGATTATTGGCTTACCTGCCTGCCGCACAAGGTCCTTTGTGCGGGTTCAGGAGGTAAAGCAATCCAGCGTTCCACTCGGCAAAGGTGCTCCGGAAGATTCCGTTGCCATTCGACTCATCAGGCCTTATAAGGTACAAATCGATAGGGAGATGAATGCCGTATTGATTCAGTCGGATGCCGAAGCTGTGAAAGGAATGCCTGAGGGGCCACTTGGAAATTTGGTGTGCGATTTGGTTTTGAGCCGCGTAGGAGAGTATGCTTCGGCAAAAGGGCTCAAGCCCGATTTTGTTTTGTTGAACAACGGGGGCTTGCGCACCAGTTTGCCTTCCGGTCCCATTAGCTTAGGGAAGGTTTTTGAGTTGATGCCGTTTGAGAATGAGGTGGTTGCGGTTACATTATCCGGAGCTAAAACGATGGAATGCCTCAACTATATTGCCCGCAGCAAAGGCATGCCGGTTGCCGGACTAAAAGCGGTTTTAACCGACAGCACCTGTACCCAAATCGAAATTCAGGGAAAGGCTTTTGATCCAAACCGCTCTTACGTGGTCATCACCAGCGACTACTTGGCGTATGGTGGCGACAAAATGCGCTTTTTCGCAAATCCAGAAAATTATCAGCTATTGGGTGTAAAACTTCGTGATTTGTTGGTGGAGGGTATGACCTCTCTCCAACGCGAAGGCAAGATGCTTCAACCCAAAAAAGATCGCCGTCTCTCCTATGCCCGTTAACAGAAGAACCTTTTTGAGGCAAACTGCGGCCGGTTCGGCCGGCTTGGTTGGCCTCAGCGCATTTCCCTTGAGCGCCTTGGCTGCCGATGAGGTGGTAAGGCTCACCATCCTGCACACCAACGACGTGCACAGCCACATCGAACCTTTTCCCGACAACGATCCCAAATATCCGGGCTTGGGCGGAGTGGCGCGAAGGGCCTCGCTCATTCAATCCATACGTCAAGCCGAGTCCAATGTGTTGTTGTTGGATGCAGGAGATATTTACCAGGGTACACCTTACTTCAATCGATTCGGTGGAGAATTGGAATTGAAGCTCATGACGGCAATGGGATACGATGCCGCTGCCATTGGCAACCACGACTTCGACAACGGTTTGCAGGGCATCACCAAGCAGATGGCGCACATGGGATTTCCTTTGCTCTGCGCCAACTACGATTTCTCAGAAACAGAAATGGCGGGCAAAACCTTTGAGTACAAAATCTTCGAGCGCTCAGGCATCAAGATTGGGGTTTTCGGTTTGGGCATCGAGTTGGAGGGGCTGGTAGATCGTAGGCTGTACGGCAAAACACGGTATCTTGATCCAATGGAACAAGCGGCTCGCATGGCGTTGCTGCTGAAAAAAGAAAAGGGATGCCAACTGGTGGTTTGCCTATCTCATTTAGGCTACAAATATGAAGACCGGAAAGTGAGCGATGTATCGCTGGCAAAACAAAGCAGAGAAATAGACATCATCATCGGTGGCCACACCCATACGTTTCTGGATAAGCCTGTAGTGTATCAGAATCGGGATGGAAAAGATGTGCACGTATGCCAGGTTGGATGGGCCGGTATCAAGTTGGGACGGCTCGATGTGGTGTTTGAAAAAGGCGGCAAGCGTAAAGAGATTAAAGGATCTGCACTTTTCTTGCAGGAGATGCCTCCCCGGGGATAATCCTATTCCATTCTTGTGCAAGAAAAAAGATGAATCGGCGAAAAAAAAATTGAGTAAGAATTTTGTTTTTGTAGCGCAGAAAAACACTCCCTAAAAAACAGAATCTCCTGAAAAAAAGGACGTTACGGAAGATCTAAAAAAATCAATACTACAAAAATTTTTTTCTTCACTTTTTTGTAAACATTTTTGGGCAAGCGATTGAACCCAGTCGCTTTTTTTGTCGACCTTTAGACCATACCACACATAACCCCGCATACCATTTACCTAGATGGAAAAAACCTGTGAACTTATTTGGGAGAACTGCCTTGGCATCATCAAGGACAACGTAAGCGCCCAAAGTTTCCGAACCTGGTTCGAGCCAATAAAGCCGGTTAAGTTCGCTGATAACGTGCTAACCATTCAAGTGCCCAGTCAATTCTTTTACGAGTGGCTGGAAGAACACTACATCGACCTATTGAAGAAGAGCATCCGCAAAGAATTGGGAGCCTCCGGTCGTTTGGAGTACAGCATTGTAATGGAGAACAACTACAACAGCAGCAAGCCGTATACGATTAGCATCCCAACCACCAGTAAAAAGGCATTGACCAACCCTTCGGTTACCATGCCGATTGACATCAGCACAAACGGAATACGGAATCCCTTCATCATTCCGGGGCTGAAGAAAATAAACGTTGAGTCCCAGCTCAATCCCATCTTCTCTTTCGACAACTTCATTGAAGGAGAGGGCAATCGTCTCGCTCGGTCGGCCGGTTTTGCTGTTGCCAACAAACCCGGAGGTACATCTTTTAATCCTCTTTTGATTTACGGAGGAGTGGGATACGGAAAAACTCACCTTGCTCAAGCCATTGGCATTCAAATCAAGAATCAGTTTCCAAACAAAACAGTCCTCTACGTTTCTGCTGAAAAGTTCATGCACCAATACGTAGACTCCGTTCGAAACAACGACCAGAACGATTTCATCCATTTTTACCAGATGATTGATGTTTTGTTGATGGACGACGTTCAGTTTTTTGCCGGGAAAGAGCGTACCCAAGATGTTTTCTTTCACATCTTCAATCACCTTCATCAGGCGGGTAAGCAAATTGTGCTTACTGCAGACAAGCCTCCGGTTGAGATGCAAGGAATGGAGCAGCGTCTTCTCTCTCGATTTAAGTGGGGACTTAGTGCCGATCTTCAGGCTCCTGATTTAGAAACACGCATTGCCATTTTGCAAAAGCGCGTGAGCAACGATGGTTTGGAATTGCCAAAAGAGGTAATAGAATATCTTGCTTACAGCATCACCACCAATGCCCGCGAATTGGTTGGAGCGCTCATCAGCCTGCTGGCGCAATCTTCGCTCAACAAAAAGGCCATTACCTTGGATTTGGCTAAGTCGATGATCGACAAGTTTGTGAAGAACACGGCCCGCGAAGTTTCCATAGACTTCATCCAAAAAGTGGTGAGCGATTATTTCGACCTTGCGGTTGACACCCTCAAGTCCAAAACCCGCAAGCGAGAGGTGGTTCAGGCGCGACAAATCGCCATGTATTTTTCGAAAAACCTCACCAAATCCAGTCTTGCCAGCATAGGCATGCATTGCGGAGGCAAAGACCATGCAACCGTGCTCCACGCATGCCGCACCGTCAACAACCTCATGGATACCGACAAGCGGTTCAAAGGCTACATTGAAGACCTTGAAAAACGCATCAACGTTATGTAATATTAAAAAGCCATCACATGATGGCTTTTTTTGCCTGCTGGTGTTCATCCTTTTTTTTGGCGGGTTCGCATGCAAAAAGGATGAAGCTGAAAAGCCGGAGCTTACGCTTTCCGCACCCGTCAGCGGACAGCAGTTTAAAGTGCTGGATACCCTATTGGTAAAAGGAGTTGCACGCGATGCGGTAGGCATCACATCCATTGAAATTCAACTGGTGGATATCGATGGGAACCCTTGCTCATCTCGTGTTCAAGAGCAGGCCTCTGATAAGGCAGTCCCGTTTAGCATCCGTTTACCCTTGGACAAAACCTGGTTGCCAAGCGGAAATTATCAAATAGAAGTAGTTGCCAGAAATGCGGCCGGATTTACTCGAAAATGGATCGGCATTTCGGTTCAGGAGATTCCGCGAGCCCTTGATGCAGCATGGGTTGTTACGGGTACTGCGCAAGCGTTTCAAGTCCAGCGCTTTACAAATCAAGGTCTTGCTTCTCCGGTGTTTTCAGGGTCGGGAAAATGGCTTTCCGCTCGCTATTACCCCAAAGAGGGTGTTTGGATGCAGGCCTCCAACAGCACACTTGGACAGGGCTTGGTAGAGGCATTCGAGATGAAGCCACAGTGGCGAAGGCTATGGAGCAGATCGTTTCCACAGTCCATTCGCTCTGCACGGAATACCGATAGCCTTCTCTTGTTGGGATTTGATAATGCAACGGTTGTAGGCTTAAGGCCCGATGGAGTTACGGGTGTTTCCACCTCATCTCTATTAGACGGATACCAAACTCAAGCCCTGATTTCTGCACCCTTTGGCGGGGTCGCAGCCTTGGCTCAGGCTGCTCCTCCATACACGATTACCGGTTTTCGCATTCCGTCGGGGCAGAGATTAGCCAGCACTACTGTTGCTCAACTTCCAAGGTACTGGATAAACCAGTCTGCAAACAAAGCCTATTGGATTTCCGGCGACGGAAACATCGAAACCCTCTCTTTGTTCGACTGCAACACCCTTCTCTTGCAGCCCATTGTGGAGCTGCCCGGCATCAGCAAATCCGCTGCAGCCACCAACCAAGGCGACTTGGCAGTTGCGTTTTCTGATGCCATATGGGTTTACCGAACCAACAACCAGGTTTTGGCTCCATTTGCTGCACTGTCGGCGGCCACATTGGTGCGACACGAAGTTCTGCTCGGACAATTTTGGGTGGCAAGTCCCGCAGGAATTCACCAGGTATCTTTTCCACAGGGCGCCATCATCGGTCCTTTTGCGGCCGGTGCCAATGTCCTCGATTTTGTGTTTCAATACAACAAATAGCCTTGGGATTTGGTAAGTTTGCAGCAATATGTACATCCTGAAAATAAAAGGCAAAGCCAAAATCCCGGACTATATTCAGATACGGGACGATAATTTTACCCTGAGGGCTTATTTTAGGGTGGATCGTCCTGAGAAATCCTTGTTGAAATTCGGCTTCAGCGACGAGCAACTTACGAATCTGATGACGCTCATTCAGGAAATGCCGTTTGGTGTAGTTCAAAAACTCGAAATCTGATGAAGGAATCTGAGCAGGTGGTGGTTGAGGCTCACAATCTGAATGTATTTCAGCAAAGCAATTTGGTGCTTTCTGAGGTATCGTTTCGGGTGTTGGCCGGAGAGTTTGTTTATTTGGTTGGCAAGACCGGTAGTGGTAAAAGCAGTTTGCTTAAAATGCTCTACGCCGATTTGCCCGTTCAAACCGGTGCAGGAAAACTCTCGGTATGTGGATACGACATGACCCGTTTGAAGCGTTCCGAAGTACCCGCACTCAGAAGAACCTTGGGCATAGTATTTCAGGACTTTCAGTTGTTGTCTGATCGCTCTGTGTTGGAAAACCTAATGTTTGTCCTTCGCGCTACCGATTGGAAAGATGCTGCCGCCATGCGTCAGCGCTGTCAGGAGGTATTGGGCATGGTAGATTTGGGCAGCAAGGGTCAAAAACTGCCGTTTCAGCTGTCGGGTGGAGAGCAACAGCGTTTGGCCATTGCACGGGCCTTGTTGAACCAGCCTAAGTTGGTATTGGCCGATGAACCCACCGGAAACCTCGATCCTCAAACATCAAACGACATTGTAAAATTGCTTCGCGATTTGAGCAAACAGGGAACCGCCGTTATCATGGCTTCCCACGATTTTTCTTCCATTCAACAATCCCCTGCACGCATGCTCAGCTGCGATGGTGGGCGCCTTTACGACAGTTTAATTACCCTCTGAGCATACCCATCAGGGTGTTGAGCCCGGCGCGGTTGGAGAACAAACCTTCTTCCAGCTCTTTTCGGGTATGTATTTCTTTTATATCAAAATTTTGGGTAAAAAGCCAATTGGTTTTTTCGCGAAACGCAGCGGCATCTTGTGCGATGTGGCAATACGATTCCAGTCCCGTGCCTTCTACCATGGGGCTGTTCACCAAACAGTGTCGTCCCGAGAACAGGGCCGCCAGGAGTTTGAGTTTGATTCCTGTAGATTGAAAAGAAGGCAGAATGTTGATATGGGCCTCTTTTATCCATTCCATGATTTGTGCATTGCTCACGCCTTGCCGCAGTTCCACATTCGGTTGATGGCGTACCGCTTCCACCAGCTCTTTTCCGGCGTTGTTGCCGGCAATCACCAATTTGTGTTGCAATCGGTTGAATACCTGGTGGATGAGAAAAAGCGCGGCTTCCTGATTTTCCGATACGCCTAAATTTCCATGATAGAGTGCGAAACCTCCCGAACCGGGAATGGATGAAACGTTGTCGTAGGCATGAAAAGCCGAAACCACCTGAGTATTTGGATTGGTTTTGATGAAATGCGCGGCATCGGGCCTGCTGATCACCGCCAGGGCCGATGCGTGTTTTAGGACCGGTTCAAACCGGCGCAACTTCTCTGCCTCCAACCCTAAATATTGCCGCTTAAACCAACGCCGCTCTGCCTGCGCCAATCCTTCATAATAATGATGCTCTACGTTGTGGGTGCGCACCACTATTCTTCGGTTTTCTTTTGAAGCAAGGTCTTTGAGCCATCCGCAGGAATGCAGGCCTTCCAAGATGATGGGAAAATCATCGGCATTCAGCCTATTCAAAAGTGCCTTGGATTTCCGGGTGTCCACAATAAAAGGCAACTTCCCAAACAAGTGCAGGCTCCCCGTGGGACGTTTGTAATAATGTACTTCGGAGCACAATTCCTCCAATTCGGCAGACGGTTCTCTACCGTATTGAAATGCATGAAGGATGACCTCTGCTCCTGCCTTTTTTAATGCTTTTAGCTTGTAATAAACATCAATAACTCCACCATAATCGGCAGGAAACGGAATGTCGAACGATACCAGGTGAAGCTTCAGCACGAGATCGAAATTGAGGCTCGCGAAGATAGGAGAAAAGAATTTTAACGAAATTGGCGCAGTGGTTGAAGTAGAAAACATAAGCAAAACCTACCCTGGAGACCCACCGGTAGAGGTCTTGCGCTCGGTGAGCTTCCGCGTGGAGAGTGGACAGATAGTGGCCATTACCGGTGCTTCCGGTGCTGGGAAATCTACCTTGCTCCAGCTCATCGGAACCCTCGATCGGCCGGATACCGGCCGGATTTTAATGGATGGGGTGGATGTGTTTGGATTGAAGTCTTCGGAACTGAGTCGCTTTCGAAACCGGGAACTGGGATTTGTGTTTCAGTTTCATCATCTTTTGGTGGAGTTTTCTGCGCTCGAGAACGTTGCACTGCCTGCTCGCTTAGCCGGAAAATCGGCAGCAGAGGCCGAGGCTCTCGCTCAAGATCTTCTCCTTCAATTGGGCTTGCAGCATCGTGTGCATCACCGTCCAACCGCACTCAGCGGTGGTGAGCAACAACGCGTTGCCATTGCACGAGCCCTCATCAACAACCCAAAAGTCGTATTGGCCGATGAACCCTCCGGAAACCTTGACTCAGCCAATGCAGAAGCCCTGCACGACCTTTTCTTTCAACTGCGCGAAGCAAGAGGTCAAACCTTCATCATCGTTACCCACAATTCACAACTAGCGCTTCGCTCAGACCGTGTTCTGAGCATGAAGGCTGGTTCAATCGTCGAACCCGAAACCATTTAACCATACTTATGAAAAACGCTTTTATTTTCCCTGGCCAAGGTTCCCAGTTTGTGGGCATGGGCCAGAATTTGTACAACGAGCATTCAGTTGCCAAAGACCTAATGGAAAGGGCCAACGATTTGCTTGGATTTCGCATCACAGATGAAATGTTTTCGGGAACCGACGAGGGCCTAAAACAAACCCGTGTAACCCAACCCGCTATATTCTTGCACAGCGTGGCACTTGCTGCCACCATGTCGAAAGACCTAACTCCCCAAATGGTTGCCGGACATTCGCTGGGAGAGTTTTCAGCACTGGTGGCAAACCAAACCTTGCGTTTCGAAGATGCGCTCTTGCTGGTTTCCAAACGTGCCCTTGCCATGCAGGAGGCCTGCGAGCGCCAACCATCCACTATGGCCGCCATTCTCGGACTCGACGATGCTGTTGTAGAGCGCATCTGTGCCGAAACCACAGAAGGAATTGTGGTGGCCGCAAATTACAACTGTCCGGGGCAACTGGTCATCAGCGGCTCGGTTCCGGCTGTTGAGGCGGCTTGCGAGCGATTGAAAGCAGCCGGTGCAAAAAGAGCATTGGTGTTGCCCGTAGGCGGAGCTTTTCATAGCCCGCTTATGATGCCGGCCCAGGAAAAACTCGAGCAAGCCATTCGCGCCACACCGTTTCAAACACCCATTTGCCCCATATACCAAAACGTAACTGCCGAGCCCGTTACCGATCCCGCTGCCATTCAGGAGAACCTTATTCTGCAGCTCACCGCGCCGGTGCGTTGGACGCAAACGGTAGAAGCCATGCTGCGCGATGGCGCCACCCATTTTGTTGAGGTTGGCCCCGGAAAAGTGCTGCAGGGCTTGGTTAAGAAAGTGAACAAAGATGTGGAGGCGGTTTCGGCTTAACTGAACAGCGTTTTTTCTTCTACCGATTCTCCGCTCAAAGCCGATTTGTATCGGGTTATGGCCCGCTGCCGGGCAAAGGCATGATCGACCATGGGCTGAGGATATGTTGAGGTGCCGTATTCCGGCACCCAGCGCTTTATGTAGCTTGCCTGAGGATCGAATTTTCGCGCCTGTTCGCTGGGGTTAAACACACGGAAATAAGGAGCAGCATCGCATCCTGTTCCGGCGGCCCATTGCCAGCCACCGTTGTTGCTCGAAAGCTCGAAATCCATCAGGTGCGCGGCAAACCAAGCCTCTCCAAGCCTCCAGTCGAGAAGGAGATGCTTACACAGAAAACTCGCCGTAACCATGCGCACGCGGTTGTGCATGAAGCCGGTGGCCGCCAACTCGCGCATGCCGGCATCTACAATGGGATAACCGGTGGTTCCTTCGCACCAACGTTTGTAATGCTCGGGGTTGTTTTCCCAAACAATGGCTTGATAGGCGCGCTTAAACGGTTTGTCTACCTCTGGAAAATTCCATAAGATCATCATATAAAACTCCCTCCAAATGAGTTCGTTTAACCACGATTCACTCTGAGGTATGGCCAAGGCAACCAGTTTGCGTATGCTGATGGTGCCGAACCGAAGGTGAACGCTGATGCGCGAAGTTCCGGCAACCGCAGGGAAATCGCGCTGCGCACCATAGGCTTTTAAAAGCGCAGGGGCGGGTTGAGGGGGAAAGGGTAGGGGAGCCGGCCACTGACTTAGGCCCACCTGCCTGGCTTGCGGCCAATGCTGTTCGGTGGTTTTGTGCAGCTTGTCCAACATCGATTCCGATGCACATGCTTTGAGCATCTCCGGTTTCAGTTGACTTTTCCAACGCTTGCTGTAAGGCGTAAACACCGTGTAGGGCAAGCCATCGGGTTTCACAACTTCCGAACGCTCAAAAACAACTTGATCTTTATATGAGGTAAAAGCAATGCTGTTTGCACGTGCCCACTCATGAACGGCTTCATCTCTCTGGCGAGCATAGGGCTCATAGTCGTGGTTGCAGGCGATGGAGGTTATGGCATGTTTGCGTTTTAGCTCTTGCAAAACCTGCAAGGGTTTGCCGTAAAACACCCACAAGGTTCCTCCGGCTTGTTTACACTGCTCGTTTATGGCTGCCAGAGCCGATGCGATGAACTCTACCCGCCGATCGCCGGGCTGCAGATGATCGAGAATATCCGAATCGAATATGAAGATGGGCTGAACGGGGCCGCCCTGGCTGAGGGCCCGGTGGAGCCCGTGGTTGTCATCGAGACGCAAATCGCGCCGAAACCAAAAGATGTGCATACGGTATTGTGTTTCAGTTAAACAGAAGGAAAGGCCAATGGTTCGGCATGGGCTTTTGTTACTTTTGTTGCATGTCAACCCACGATACACCCACCATCCTCACGGAGGTTTCTCAAGGAGTCGCCACCATCTGGCTCAATCGTCCCGAAAAGTTCAACAGCTTCAACCGGCAAATGGCGCTCGAGCTTCAGGAGGTGCTCGATCATCTGGCGCACGCATCGGAGGTTCGGGCCGTGGTGCTCTCAGGCAAAGGAAAGGCCTTTTGCGCCGGGCAGGATCTCTCTGAGGCCATAGACCCCGACGGACCGGGCATTACTCGCATCGTATCGGAGCATTACAACCCAATTATTATGAAGCTGCGCTACTTGCCCAAACCGGTTATTGGCGTGGTGAACGGCGTTGCTGCCGGGGCCGGTGCCAACATCGCACTGGCCTGCGACATAACCCTTGCAGCCTCATCGGCCAGCTTCATTCAAGCCTTCAGCAAAATTGGACTCATCCCCGATTCGGGCGGGACCTTCTTTCTGCCTCGTTTGGTGGGAGTACAGCGCGCTGCACTCCAGATGTTTACCGGCGATAAGGTTTCGGCTACCGAGGCAGCGGCAATGGGCATGATTGCTCAGGTGCATGCCGACGACCAGCTTTGGGATGCCGCCATGAGCCTTGCCCAGCGCCTGGCTCAGATGCCTACCCAAGCCATTGCCTACACCAAGCAACTGCTCAACGAAGGCACCCACAACCGCCTCGATCAACAGCTTGCTCAAGAAGGAGAGTGGCAAGCCAGAGCTGCAGAAACCCACGATTACCAAGAAGGCGTTGCCGCGTTTTTGGGGAAACGGCCTCCACTTTTCACCGGGAAATAATGGCAATAAATTTAGGCCGCCTTGGCGCACTCTCTCCGGTTGATGGTCGTTATGGCCATCAGACCGAATCGCTGCAACCCTTTTTTTCCGAGTTTGCCCTCATGCACTACAGGGCAAAGGTGGAGGTAGCCTATTGGCTGGCTCTTTCCAAACTGCCCCTTCCACCATTTCAACAATTGCCACCCAACCTAGATGCCCATTTGATGGCGCTGGTAAAGGATTTCAGTGAGGCAGATGCGCTCCGCATCAAAGCCCTGGAACAGGAAACCAACCACGATGTAAAGGCCTTGGAGTATTGGTTGAAAGAGCGCATGGCACCTTTGGTTCCTCCGGCTTGCCTGGAGTTTGTGCATTTTGGCCTTACCTCGCAAGACGTGAACAACACCGCCATTCCATTGGCACTGAAAGACTACGCAGAGGGCCTCTTGTGGCCAGCATTGGATCGTTTGATGGCGCGTCTGGAGGCATTGTCTGTCGATTGGGAAGAAGTTCCCATGCTGGCCCGAACCCACGGGCAGCCGGCCTCTCCAACCCGCCTCGGAAAAGAGGTGTTGGTGTTTGTAGAGCGTTTGCGCGGACAATTGGCGTTGTGGAAAGCCATTCCATACCGCGCCAAATTCGGAGGGGCAACCGGAAACTTCAACGCGCATCATGTTGCCTTTCCCGAAGTGGATTGGGTAGCCTTCTCCAATGAGTTTGTGCACAAGCTGGGCTTGGAGCGTACCGCTGTTACCACCCAAATTGAACCCTACGATATGCTGGCGGCCTGGCTGGATGCGCATCGCCGCGTAAACACCATTCTCCTCGACTTGTGCAGAGATGTGTGGCAATACATCTCCATGGAGTACTTCTTGCAGAAAACCAAGGCAGGTGAGGTGGGCTCCTCGGCTATGCCTCATAAGGTTA
>JBEIVB010000012.1:0-39569 GCA_040374085.1 Flavobacteriales bacterium
AGTCTGCCCGAAGCATAGCCCAGCATGAGGGCCGGAGCGGTGGCATCCATGAGCCAAGGAAAGTAGATTCCGCGTTTGCGGGCATAGAACCAAATGCCTGCCGTTGCCACAATTAATCCGCCGTAAAAGGTGAGTCCGGAAAACGAAAGCAGAGCCCCCAGCGGATCGGCTGCAAGTTCTTTTATATTTTCAAGATTATGAAACAACTTTGCTCCCAGAAGTCCATAAGCCGCTCCCAAAAGGATGATGGTGGCGGCGAGTTCTTGTCTTGGAAGCACGCGTTCTACGGTTGCCCTGGGTTCCTTGGAGATGCGCATCTGCTCGCGGTAATGCATCCACAAAGCCACCGCCATGCCGCCCAATGCCCCTACCCCATTCAGCCTCCACGATAAAATAAACTCCTGTGGATTCTGCACGAGATCGGTATAATGCAGCACCATCTCCAACAATTTCCCTCCCACGAATAGTCCAATGAGGCCCTGCAACGCATAATGCCATTGCGGTGCCTGTACACCTTGTTGCTCGCTTACCTTAAGTTCCGGAATAACCCCCAGCTTTTGCCTCCGTCCCAACTCGCTGCTCAACACCACCCATGCCAAGAAGAAGCTTACCAGCATCATCAACCCAAACATTTGAATGGGAAGCGGAATGTGCACACCCAGCAGGTCGTAGAGGAGGTCGGAGAAGGTAGGATACATAAATTGCTGTTACCTTGTATTGTAGTACCTGTTGGGCCTATTCAACATAACATTTGGCGAGCCAAAGTACCTCAAAGCAGCATACAAGGCAAAAACCATAAGCACTAATACCAACACAAATGAAAAAATTCGAGAGAGACGGTTATCCTCGCGTACCCGTAAGAAAATCGATCGATTGTCGCGGGCCGGAATGCGTTTGCGCAAGCGACCGGAGCGAGGCGATATGCTGTAACGATTGGGGTTTCGTGGCATAGCTATTGTCCTGTTTTTTCTTTGAGCCTGCTGTTTACATCCGCGGCATTTTTCACCGGAGACTTTGTGGATTTCTTTCCAACACCTTCCATAGACAAATAAACCGTTGCTATCATACCCAAAATAAACAGCAACACAACCCAAGGCTTCTTAATCAAGCGCAGTGCTTTATTCCACAGAGAAACCGGGCGCTTGCGTCGGATGCGAATCTTTTTTTTTAGCCTGCCACTGCGTTCTGATATGACATACCGTTCGTTGGTCATAGGATTTCCTGAAGTATAGCGTTTGGTTGATCCGCGGGTGCCAGCAGGGCGGCTTCGAGATTGCCATGCCGATCGAGTCGTGCAGCCTGAACCCAGACGGGATTATTGATTAACTTTTCATTATAAGGCAAGGTACAGCGGACGTAGTTGGCTGTGTAGCCGGCCATGCGGCCTTCTTTGGCCTCGGCTTCGGGAAGAACCAGCAAAGGCTGATTCAAAAATCGGGTGTGGTAAGCCAGTCGCTTTCGAGCGGAGAGCAGGCGCAGATGGCGGGTTCTTTCTTGTCTAACCTTTTGCGGAACCGTTCCGGGCATGATGGCTGCGGGGGTATCGGTGCGTTCGGAGTATGTGAAGACGTGCAGGTAGGCAACTGGGAGGTCGCGCAGAAACGCTTCTGTTTCGGCAAACTCCTCCTCGCCTTCTCCGGGAAAACCGGTGATTACATCCACTCCGATGCAGGCATGGGGCATGCGGGCGAGGATGCGCTCTACGCGCTCTGCGTAAAGCTCGCGCAGGTAACGCCTCCGCATCAGTTTCAGAATGGTGTTGCTGCCCGATTGAAGGGGCATGTGAAAATGGGGGGCAAAACGTTTGCTGGAGGCCACAAAATCAATGAGCTCGGGCTGTACCAGATTGGGCTCAATGCTGGAAATGCGAAAGCGCTCTACCTCCTCTACCTCATCCAGAGCTTGCACCAACTGCAAGAAGGTATGCTCGTGGCGCTTGTTTCCAAACTCGCCTTTCCCATAATCGCCAATGTTGACGCCGGTAAGCACCACCTCGCGAATACCGGAGAGGCCCAGACTGCGGGCACTTTCCACCACCTTCTCCAGGCGTTCGCTGCGGCTGATGCCACGAGCAAGCGGAATGGTGCAGTAGGTACAGGGGTAATCGCAACCATCTTGGACCTTGAGAAACGCACGGGTGCGATCGCCGGTAGAGTGGGCTGCCACAAAAGAATCTGCAGCCTCCACCTCGCATCGGTGAACCTGAGCCTGCCCCGTTTTGGTTAATCCTCCGAGGTATTGCGTGATGCTGAACTTATCGGATGCACCCAAAACCAAATCCACACCGGGTATGGCGGCAATGGCATCGGGCTTGAGCTGGGCGTAACAACCCACCACGCAAATCATTGCCTCAGGATTTAAGCGTTGGGCAGAGCGCACAATACGACGGCATTCCTTGTCTGCCTGCTCGGTAACCGAACAGGTGTTTACCACATACACATCGGCCACAGAATCAAAGCCCGTTTTGGCATAGCCCTCCTCCTCGAATCGACGCGAGATGGCGGCTGTTTCCGAGAAGTTCAGCTTACAGCCTAAGGTGTAAAACGCTACTTTTGGCCGGGTATCCATGCGGCTCAAAGATAATACAAATCCAGCGGTTTCGGTTGGCCTTTTCGGAGGCCGAAACCCAACAACATACAGCTTATATCTCATCGTTATCTTGGGGATCCTTGTCGGATGTTCGCCGGGCGGAAACAGCCGCTCCTCAACACAAGGGGTATTTCGCTACAACGAGCCCGGAGGCATTACCTCCCTCGATCCGGCTTTTGCCCGTTCTCCCGAAAACACGTGGGCAGTGCACCAAATCTACAGCTGCCTCGTGCAACTCGACACGACCTTAGCGGTGCGGCCCTGCCTTGCGCGCGCATGGAGCATTGCACCCGATGGGCTTACCTACACGTTTGCGCTCAGAGGGGACGTTTGGTTTCACCGCGACCCCTGCTTTGGTGATGCGGGAACAAGAAGACTCACCGCACAAGATGCGGCCTTTAGTCTAAACCGATTGCGCAGTCCGGAACTGGCCGCTCCCGGAGCGTGGATATTGGCCGGACTCGACAGCAGCAACGGAATAGAGGCTACAAACGACACCACCCTCATCCTGCGCCTAAGCAAGCCTTTTGCACCCTTCCTGAGCATGCTCAGCCACCCCTACTGTTCCATTCTTTCGCCCGAAGCGGAGGCGAAATACGGAAAAGATCTGCGCAGCCATCCGGTGGGCACAGGACCTTTTTTCCTCAAGCAATGGGCAGAAGGCGAGAAAATGGTGCTGCGCCGCAACCCAAGCTACTTCGAATGGGAGAATGGGCAACGCCTGCCGCATCTAGAAGCCGTCTCCATCAGCTTCATACGCGACCGTCAAACAGCCTACCTCGAATTTTTAAAAGGTACGTTTGATATGATGAGTGGATTAGATGGAAGCTATAAAGATGACCTGCTCGACGATAAAGGAACCCTTATGCCCAAACATGCAAAAACCCTTCGCATGCACCGGATGCCCTATTTAAAAACCGATTACCTTGGAGTGGTAACCGATGCACATAGCGTGCTCCGAAAGGCCGAGGTAAGACAAGCCCTGAACATGGCCATAGACAAAGCAAGGCTGGTGCAGTATTTGCGCAACGGAATAGGGCAACCGGCATGGTACGGCATGGTGCCCACGGCCTTGCGGAGCGGATTCCAAGACGGTTCGGCTCCCTGGAGCCATCAACCCGAGAACGCGCGAAAACTCTTGAAAGCCGCCGGGGTAACGGCTGCCGATGTCCTAACCTTGTATACCACCTCCTCTGCACAGGAGGTACCCGAATTTGTGCAGCGCCAGCTCCAAGAAATTGGATTGGAATGTAAAGTAGAGGTCATGATTCCATCTGTTTTGAATGAGCGAGTAGCGAAAGGTGATCTTGCTTTTTTCCGCAAAAACTGGGTAGGCGATTACGCCGATGCAGAGAACTTCCTTGCCCTTACCCTTGGCTCGAATCGTGCGCCAGAGGGACCGAACTACAGCCATTTCAACCACCCCGAGTTCAATCGTCTCTATCAAGAAGCCGTTTCCCAAACCAACCGCGAAAAGCGTACGCGCATGTATGCCCGCATGGACAGCCTGGTTGCCATGGAGCTCCCCATCATTCCTTTGTATTATGATGAAGCAGTGGTTTTTTATCATCCACATCTATCGGGTTGGCGGTTCAACTCCATGAACCTGTTGGAGCTCAAGACCGTACGCAAAGGTTCATGAATCCCAAGCAGGCAGAAGCGCTCCTGATGGAGGCCGCAGATTGGTACAACCGGCCCCATTTCATTGCCCTCGACCCCATCTCCATTCCGCATGCCTTCCGCAATTCCCTCGATCGGGAAGTGGCCGGACTCTTGGCCGCCACCTTAGCGTGGGGGCAGCGTCCCACCATTTTGCGCAACGCACAGCGTATTCTCGATGCCATGGAGCAGGCACCCGGTGAATATCTCCTGCAGCAAACCCTAGACAAAAGCGAACGCCTGAGGTTCAAAGGGTTTGTACACCGAACCTTCAGCGAAGACGACCTGTGGGGATTCCTATTGGCCATGCAATACCTCTTGAAACAGGAAGGCAGCTTTGAACCCTATTTCCGCAAGGCCTACAACGGTGATATTATGGGGGGCATCGTAGATTTTCGCACCGCCTTTGTGCGTTGCTTGCCTCTGCCCAGAACCCAAAAGCACATTTCCGATCCCAGCGCCAATTCGGCAGCTAAGCGCATCAATATGTTCCTCCGGTGGATGGTAAGACAGGACACATGCGGTGTGGATTTCGGCATCTGGAGAAACATCCATCCATCCTCATTGCAATGCCCCTTGGATGTGCATTCCGGAACCACAGCGCGCCAACTGGGGGTGCTGCAGCGCAAGCAAAACGATTGGAAAGCCGTAGAAGAACTAACCGGACGGTTGCGCATATTGGATCCTGAGGATCCCGCTCGGTTTGATTTTGCCTTATTCGGATTAGGAGTTGACGGAGGCCACCTTCCGCCCGGAATTGGAAAACAGCCATAAGCCCAACAGAGTAAGCAAACCGTTTACCATCAAGATTTCAAAACCAAACGTGTAGCCCCCAAACCAACGGGCGCTGTTCTCGTTGAGCACATAACAAAGAACAGGCGCTGCCAGAGCTACCCAAGGCACCATTCGATCCCGCACCGAGCGTTTGCTCATCAAACCAAAGGCATATAAACCCAACAATGGACCATAGGTAAATCCCGCAGCCTTAAACAGCTTTTCTATAATGGCGTCGTTGTTAAGTCCACGGAAGGCAAGAATTACCCCCAACAGCAGCACCGCAAAACCCAGGTGAACCGCCACCCTCCTGCTCCGCTTTTGTTGCTCCGATAAATCCTCGCGCTTCTGCAAGCCGAGAAAATCAAAACACACCGATGTGGTGAGCGAAGTAATGGCTCCATCTGCGCTGGGATATGCAGCTGAAACCAAACCAATGATGAACACCAATCCGGTGATCGGTCCCAGAACTTGAAGCGCTATCATAGGAAAAAGGTTGTCGCTTTTGGCCGGCATGGTGAGTCCCTTACTTTGTGCGAACACGTACAACAAACCACCCAAAAACAAAAACAAAAAATTTACGACTACAAGGACCAAACTGAAACTGAGCATGTTCTTTTGTGCATCGCGTAAAGATCGGCAGCTGAGGTTTTTCTGCATCATTTCCTGATCGAGACCGGTCATAACGATGGTGATGAACATCCCGCTGAAAAACTGCTTCACGAGATGCTGTGGACTTTTCCAATCGGTTTCCACCATACGGGTATAGCCGGCATCCGATAGTCGATGCCAGAGTCCGGCAAAGCTTTCACCCAAACTTTCTTTTATGGTGAACACCACGAGCACAACCGATAACAACATAAACGTCGTTTGAAGAGTATCGGTCCAGATGATGGTTTTTATTCCGCCTTCGTATGTGTACAACAAGATTAGGGTCATGAACACCACCACCGAAATCCAAAAAGGTACGCCCATGGGGCTGAGTACAAACGTATGCAGCACATTTACCACGAGAAACATGCGAAACGAAGCTCCGATGGTTCGGGAGAGGATGAAAAAAAATGCGCCGGTCTTATAGCTGGAATCTCCGAAGCGCTGTTCGAGATACGTGTAGATAGAGGTGAGGTTGAGTCGGTAATAGAGGGGCAGCAGCACGGTTGCGATGAATGCATACCCGGCAAGATAGCCGAACACCATCATGAGGTAGGTGAATCCTTTAGCCCCCACCCATCCCGGCACGCTCATAAACGTTACGCCCGATAGGCTGGCGCCGATCATGCCGTAGGCAACAATGGCCCAAGGTGAGGTATTGTTTCCTTTGAAGAAAGCGGCGTTGTCGGCCTTTCGCGCGGTAAGCCAGGTGATGAGAAAAAGGAGGCCGGAGTAGGCAGCTACCACAAGCAGCAGATGGGTGGCGTTCATACCTGCAAAGATGGAGGTGCAGCCCTGATTTGGACCGCCAGCTGCATAAAGTTTTGCCATCGGGCTTGTTCAAAACCTACAAACCAGCACCGATAAAGTGTACCTTCGGACCCATGCAGTTTTCCAGTAGGCTAATGGAAGATGCGGTGGAAGCCCTTCATTCGCTTCCGGGCATCGGTCGCAAGACGGCTCTGAGGTTGGCTCTTCATTTGCTTAGGCGAGAGCCACAGGATGTGGAGCGCTTTGCAGGAGCCTTAAACCGGCTCAGGCAACAGGTGCAATTTTGCTCGGTGTGCCACAACCTCTCCGATACGCCCACCTGCTCCATTTGCCAAAACCCAAGGCGAGATGCTAAGGTAATTTGCGTAGTAGCCGACTTTCGCGACGTGATGGCCATTGAGCAAACGGGGCAATTTCAGGGCCAATACCATGTGCTGGGTGGTTTGATCTCGCCCATGGAAGGCATTGGGCCAGATGATTTAAATACCCAAACGTTGTGGTTGAGGCTTAATTCGGGTGCGGTTGAAGAGGTGTTGCTTGCCTTGTCTACCACCGTTGAAGGAGACACCACCAACTTTTATCTGTACCGACGTTTGCAAGAAATGCCCCTAAAAATTACGACCATTGCACGCGGCATCGCCATGGGCGATGAGCTCGAGTATGCCGATGAGCTAACCCTGGGTAGATCCATTGTGCATCGGGTACCCTATTCGGCACAACTGAACACCCCATAACACAGGCGTTTGAATTCAACATCACCTTTAACCTTCCCTCCGGAAACCCACGACCTAAGCGTGGTGGTGGTGAATTACAACGTAGCGTACTTTCTGGAGCAGTGCCTACACGCCGTTGCCCGCGCCATGGAAGGTCTGCGTGTAGAGGTTTGGGTGGTGGACAATCACTCTGTAGATGGGTCTATGGCCATGGTGCGCAGCAAATTCCCCTGGGTGAAGCGCATAGAGAACGACCAAAACACAGGCTTCTCCTATGCCAACAACCAGGCTATGCGTAAGGCTACAGGGCGGTATGTACTTCTGCTGAACCCCGACACCGTGGTAGAGGAAGACACCTTCCGAAAAGTAGTGGCTTACATGGATGCACATCCCGATGCAGGTGGACTTGGCGTGATGATGCTCGATGGGAAAGGCAGTTTTCTTCCGGAGAGCAAGCGAGGTTTGCCCACCCCCGAAGTAGCATTTTATAAGATATTTGGATTGTCGGTACTTTTTCCTCGGTCTCAAACCTTTGGCCGATACCATCTGGGTTATTTGGATAAGCACCACGTGCACGAAATCGACATCCTTTCGGGCGCCTTCATGCTGTTGAGGCGCAGTGCCTTAGAAAAAGTTGGATTGTTGGATGAGGACTTTTTCATGTATGGCGAGGACATCGACCTCAGCTACCGCATCACCCAAGCGGGGTATAAAAACGTCTACTTCCCCGAAACGCGCATCATACACTACAAAGGAGAAAGCACAAAAAAGGGGAGCGTAAACTATGTATTTGTATTTTATAATGCTATGATCATATTTGCGCAGAAGCACTTTTCTGCGCAACATGCACGTCTCTTCTCTGCCCTTATACGAGCCGCCATTTACCTAAGAGCCGGAATGGCCTTGGTGAGCCGATTTTTAAACCGCCTCGCTTTGCCCCTTGCCGATGGTGTGGGATTGTATGGCCTTTCTTGGGCTGCTGCTCAGGTTTGGGATCGATGGGTGAAGCACAGCGATGGCACTCTATTCCCCTTGTCTTATTTCGCTTTTGCCTTGCCTACTGTTA
The DNA here is from genome assembly GCA_040374085.1 of Flavobacteriales bacterium. GTDB lineage: Bacteria > Bacteroidota > Bacteroidia > UBA4408 > UBA4408 > JBEIVB01. The sequence continues at coordinate 8,224 of JBEIVB010000012.1, forward strand.
TTCTATTGTGGTTGGGCTCTGGCTGGTTGCATGGACTATACGATCGTCCCCTTCAAACGCGTTCCATCGTACGCAGCGTGCTTACCGGCACCGTGCTCATTTTAATTGGTTATGCCTTGTTGCCCGAAGAGTGGCGGTTCTCACGCGGACTTATCTTGGTGGACACCCTGTTTGCCGCTGCCTGGCTCTACCTCACGCGCTGGTGCCTGCATGCGGTGAACATGCCCGGATACCACCTGCAACCCAAAAAAGGCAAGCGCATGTTGTTGGCGGGCTCCCCGCAAGAGCGGAATCGGGTATCGAAGCTCTTGTCTGAAACATCGGCCAGACCGGCATGGACAGGCATGATTGGCTTAGGCACAAGTGCAACCGATGAAGAAATAGGCACCCTTTCTCAATTGAGTGAAATTGTGCGCATCCATCAGGTAGATGAAATCATCTTTTGCGCAGCCGACCTAAACGCAAGTCAAATCATCGGCCTCATGGCCGGGTTCGAGCACCGCAATCTCGATTATAAAATTGCTCCACCCGAGAGCCTTTCCATCATCGGCAGCAACTCCATCAATACCTCCGGAGATTTGTATGTAATGGATGTAAACGCCATCACCAAACCCCACAACAGGCGGCTTAAACGCCTCACCGATGTGGCGGGATGCGTTTTGTTGATGTTGCTTTTTCCGTTTTGGATCATCGCTTCGCCGCACAGGGCTATATTGGCGAAAAGTTGGTTTGCCGTGCTGTTGGCCAAAAAAACCTGGATAGGTTATTCTGGTGCTGTGGAAGACTGCATGGGGTTGCCCAAACTAAAACCGGGTGTACTGGGTCTGCTGATTCATTGGCAACCTGCTTCCCTTACCAAAGATGCCATAAGACGCGCAAACGAACGGTATGCCAAAGATTACCAATGGCATACCGATGCATTCTGCTTGTGGCGTGCCCTTTGGCCGTAAATCCATTCCGGTTCCGAACTTATCCCGGTGACCTTTTTCAGAAAAGCCACAAACGGCCTGATCTTTTTTGATACCTTTGCGATATCAAAATGATATCAACCATGAAAACCGAAATCACCCTTAAGCCACAGAATGGATTTGCCATGATGGGCCTTGCCTTAATGATGCTTGCCGGCGCTGCTTTGGCAATTTACGCGCTCAACCCAATTCTGGCCGGGTTGGCCATCGTTGGCTTTTGTTTAATTGTTCCCGGATTTCTCATTGTAAATCCAAAAGAGTCGGTTGTGCTCACCCTATTTGGATCGTACTCGGGTTCCGTAAAATCAGATGGGTTCTTTTGGGTGAATCCCTTCACCCGCAAATTGCGCATCTCCTTAAGGGCCCGCAACACCAATGTTCCAGCCATAAAGGTGAACGATAAGAACGGAAATCCCATAGAAATTGCCTCGGTTATTGTATGGCATGTAGAAGACACTGCCCGCGCCGCTTTTGAGGCAGACAATTACCTCAACTATGTGAACATCCAAAGCGAGGCCGCATTGAGTCACCTTGCCGGCACCTGTCCGTACGACGATTTTGAAGGCACTGAGCACGTGGTTACGTTAAGAGGCGGAGGCGAGAACATAAATGGCATTCTGGAAAATGAGCTCAACGAGCGTCTGAAGCGCGCGGGCATAGTCGTTACAGAAGCGCGCATATCGCATTTGGCTTATGCACCGGAAATAGCGGGTGCTATGCTTCAGCGCCAACAGGCCAGTGCAGTGGTTTCTGCCCGCAAGCAAATAGTGGAAGGTGCCGTAGGCATGGTGGAAATGGCCCTAGAGAAGCTCAGCGAAAGAGAAATCGTGCACCTAGATGAAGAGCGCAAGGCAGCTATGGTAAGCAACCTGTTGGTGGTGCTGTGCGGAGACCGCAACGTTAGCCCCATTGTAAATGCCGGAACCTTGCACAACTAATGCGTTGTTGTCTCCATGACAGAAAAGAAAGCGTTTCCACTTCGTTTGAATCCGGATGTAATGCGGGCCTTGGAGGCTTGGGCAGCCGAGGAGTTCCGCAGCACCAACGGGCAAATTGAATATCTGCTGCACCACGCTTTGGTGCAAGCCAACAGAATCAAAAAAACATCAGCTCCAAAAAAGAAATCATGATGTCCATACTCCGGAAAACCGCTTGGCTTGCCTTGTTGGCGGGCCACGTTATGGCGCAAGAATTAACCCTGTCCGACATTTGGAAAACACGGCGCTATGCAGCCGAGACCGTGCAGCAATTTCACACCTTGGAACGGGGTGATCGGTTTACGGTGTTGGAAAACGCGGACGGTTACTCTGCCATGGTGGCATACGATGTGATGACCGGAAAAATGACCGATACGCTCATCAACGGTCGTATGTTGCTTTGGAAAAACAAGGCACTGGTCTTCCAGCAAGTCATCTGGAACAAGGGCGAAACGATGGCTCTGTTGGCAACCGAAACCGAATCCATCTACCGGCATACCACCAAGAGCATGTGGCTCCTCCTCAACCGAAAAACGGGTGCGTTGCTGCCGCTTCGATCAGAGGGGAAACAGCAGAACCCCACTTTTTCGCCCGATGGTAAGCGCATTGCATACGTATATAAAAACAACGTATATGTATGGAATGTTGCCGACCTAACCACCGTTGCTGTAACCGAAGATGGGCGACAGAATGCCATCATCAACGGTGGGGTAGATTGGGTGTATGAAGAGGAGTTTGCTCAAGGTACCGGCTACCGTTGGAACGCCGATGGAAGTCGCTTGGCTTGGTTGCGTTTTGATGAGCGCGAAGTTCCGGAAATAAACCTAACGTTGTACAATGGTACCCTTTTCCCGAAAGAGGCTCCATACAAGTATCCGAAAGCCGGATCGCCCAACTCCTTGGTCAGCTTGTGGTGCTGGAATGCGAACAGCGGAACAACTGCCTTGCTCGAAAAGGAGAAAGTTGACCAGTACCTTCCCAAGTTTGATTGGACCCTAAATGCGCATGAAATCACCTGGCAGCGTTTGAATCGCCGTCAAAACCAATTGGAGTTGATGGTGCAAAACTTAAGCGACGGAACACCCGCACGGCTGCTTCTTTCCGATACAGCCAACACCTATGTAGATGTGCTCGAGGATCTTCTTTTTCTTCCAAACCGCCAAGGCATCATCTTTCAAAGCGAGCGCTCAGGATACAAGCATTTCTATATGTACACGCCAAATGGATCACAACCAAAAGCACTTACTGAAGGCAACTGGGAGGTAATGCGCACCTGTGGCTACCATGCAGAAAAAAACCTTTTATACTATACTTCCAATGAGCTGGGCACCACCGAGAGGCATGTTTGGCAACTGGATATGAAAACCGGCAAGCGCACCTGCTTGAACGATCGTCCGGGTTACCACGATGCCCTGTTCTCATCGGATTACCGATTTGCTCTGTGGACTTGGAGCGATGCCAAAACTCCGCCGGTGCAAACCATCACAAACCAAAGTGGTAAAACACTTCGTGTAGTAAAAGACAATGCTGCCCTTCTGGAAAAACTAAAATCATTACCCCTCTCTCAGCGCCAGTTTACCACCCTTCCGGGTGATTCGGTAGTAATGCTGCAAGCCTATATGCTTAAGCCATGGAATTTCGATTCCCGACAACACTATCCGGTTTTGCTTTATGTGTATGGAGGCCCGGGAAGAAACCTCGTGGTAAACCAATGGGGAGGCAACGATTTTATGTGGCAAAACTACATGGCCTCCAAAGGCTATATGGTGGTGTGCGCCGACAATAGAGGCACCCAACTTCGGGGAAAGGCCTTCAAGCACAGCACCTACCGCAACCTGGGACACCACGAGTGGCTCGATCAAACCGCGGTAGCTCGCCATGTTTCCAACTGGGATTTTGTAGATCCCAAACGCATTGGCATACAAGGTTGGAGTTTCGGAGGATACCTAAGCAGCTTGTGCATTCTGAAAAGTCCGGAGGTATTTAAAGCCGCTGTTTCCATTGCTCCGGTAACGAATTGGAAGTTCTACGACAGCATTTACACCGAACGCTATTTACAAACGCCAACAGAAAATGAAAAGGGATACGAAGACAATGCTCCTATGAACTTTGCCGGGCAGCTTCGGGGCAACTTTTTGTTGATGCACGGTGGAGCAGACGACAACGTGCATGTACAACATACTATGGAGCTGACCAAAGCATTGCAAGAAGCCAATAAGCCTTTCGACCTAATGGTTTACCCCAACCGCAACCACGGCATCAGCGGAGGCAACATTCGCCTTCACCTCTATGAAAAAGTGAGCAGTTGGTGGTTGATGAATCTTTGATGACCCTCAAAAAAAAACATCCCGGACAAACGCCGGGATGTATATGGATTAAGCAGAAAACCCAATGCTTAAAACCATGCTTACTTAAAACAACACAAACCTAAACTACACCAATTAAACTAATAATAACACAAACTTTTACATTCGGGTGCTGACAACCGATAATCTACTCTTAAGCTTCAAGAAATAACCTTCAAAATAATTGTACGAGAGTATCGAAACGATGCAGGTAACCATCAAAGCAATTACAGAAGCTACTGCATAATTAAGCCCATTATCCAGATAGGCGATTCCGGATTTATCAAACAAAATTCGGACAAAAACAGAAACCAATGGATGATAAAAATACATACCGTAGGTGTACTTTCCCAATGAGGACAGATAACTGTGCTTACTGGTATTGTTGATTATGGCATATAAAACTAAATACAGATAAAGCAAAGGAAGAAAAAGAACCTTTATCATCGATTCTTGGTTGCTGTGCTCGGCAAAAAGCATAGTCAAACATAATAGAAGAATCATCACATAAAGCCACTTTTTCTCTTTGAAGAAAGAGCGATTAAAAAATCCGGAATGTTTTTCATACATCAACACACCCGCACAACCGGTCATGAGATAAACCAAATTGCTTATGGTTGAAAAATAGGAGCTGTAGCCGGACGATAGGATGCTGGCCAATATAATAAGCGCACAAAAAACAAGAAGTTGATTGCGCTTGTAAAACAAACTAAACACCAGTGGCCAAACTAGGTAAAACTGCTCCTCAATTGCCACGCTCCACGCAATCACAACATGCGTAGAGAAGCAATGGGAAGTTTGCTCAGCATTAAAATTGTTCAGAAAGGTGAGGTTCATCCAATAACTGCCGCAGAATTCGAACGTCTTGCTTAGAGCCGGCAAAACAAAGAGGCCTAAAATCATTATGAGATAATACAGTGGCCAAATCCGAAGTATTCTGCGCAGATAGAACTTCCCTACGTTTACTTTCCCAGAAATATGGTGCTCTTTGATGAGCAGGTGGGTAATCAAAAAACCACTGATGACGAAGAAAATATGGACCCCATTTATGCCTGTCTCAAAAAATGGATTAAAAAATTTCCGCCAAGGTTCATTGGCCCATTTCTGAAAACATGGAACAAAATTGTGAGACCAGAAGACAAGAAAAAACGCTATGAATCGGAGGCTATCCAGCCTGGTGAAGTAAAGCATGGTTTGCTAAATCAATTACACATTTCTCCGAATCTACTGCCGATATCGTGAATACTTGAAGAATAAAACTGGAGGAGAAGCTCCAGCCTCATTATGCACTGACCTCTGAACATCATGGGCATCATGTAAAAAGCTGCCCCAATGAAAAAGTGCGAGCCTAACGTTCGACTTTATTAAATGATCAAAACGTAAAGTTCGCACTCGTCTGTATGTTGAGATGATGGAAACTGCGTTGAAATAGCGTTTAGCAAACAGCAGTACTTAATCTACATTTCCGTGCAGAAAGTTATTGCCATCCCTTAACTCAGGCTTTCCCTGTTCATCCTCTCCAAGCGAAAACCGTGAAACCTGAGACTCCGATGAATGCGGTGGCTCTTCTAGAACGACATTACGACGCTTATAGGCAGGAATGTTCTCCAGTTCGCTGATGTCTCCACGCTCAATGGCACGGTTGTAGGTAAACATACGCAACTTGGTGATGCGTTCGTCTGATAATTTCTTAGCCTCCGATAATTCAATGTGATCGGATGGAGAAACGGTGCGCAGGGTAGGTTCCAATGAAGGGGCTTCTGCTGCAACCTCTGGCTCAAACTGGGTGGTACGCTGGGGCAATTCAAACTCCACACTTACTGCAGCAGAAACAAGGTGTTCTGCCTCTGTGTTTGCCTCAGGAGCAACTTGGTCATCTGCAGAAAGTGCCAATTGAGGCTGTGCCTCTGCTGCTGGCACTGCGGGAGTTTCTTCGATAAGAGAAAGCACTACCTTTTCCGGCTTCTTGGTTACCAGGGTAGGCATCACAACGTTTGCCTTATCCTTAAAACCGGTGGCAATGATGGTTACATTAATGGCGTCGCCCAAGGATGGATCGATGCCGTAACCTTGAATGATGTCGGCGGTTTGGCCGGCGGCTTCCTGCACGTAATCTACAATCTCGCCCAGCTCATCCAAGCTGAATTCTGCGTTGCCGCTGGTGATGTTCAGCAATACATAACGCGCTCCAACAATGTCGTTGTCGTTGAGCAGTGGAGAGTTGAGAGCAAGCTCAATGGCGCGCATAGACCGGTTTTCACCCGATGCGGTTGCGCTTCCCATAATGGCTACGCCGCTCTCGCGCAACACCGTTTCAATGTCGGCAAAGTCGGTGTTGATGTGGAGGGTGGTGGTGATGATGTCGGAAATGCCTTTGGCAGCGGTGGTTACCACATCGTCTGCATGCCCGAACGCCTCGGTAAGACGGAGGTTTCCATACATCTCCCTCAACTTGTCGTTGCAGATGATGATGAGGGTATCTACGTTCTTCTTCAGCTCTTCCATACCGGCATCGGCCTGAATTTTGCGCTTCTTACCTTCGAAGGAGAAGGGAACGGTAACAATACCTACGGTTAATATGCCCATCTCTTTTGCAGCAGCAGCAATAACAGGGGCACCGCCGGTTCCTGTACCACCGCCCATGCCGGCCGTAATGAAGGCCATCTTGGTTTTAGTGCCAAGCAAATCGCGAATCTCAGATATATTCTCAATGGCTGCATTCTTCCCAATCTCCGGAAGTGAGCCTGCTCCGCGACCTTCGGTAAGGGTAGAGCCCAACTGAACTTTATAAGGAACCGGAGAAAGCTCCAATGACTGAGCGTCGGTGTTGCACACAATAAAATCAACGCCCTTAACTCCTTGCCGGAACATGTGGTTTACAGCATTGCTGCCGCCGCCACCCACGCCAATTACCTTAATGATGTTTCCCTGCTCGTTGGCGGGCTGAAAAGAAAAATTGAGTAGATCGTTTTCCATGTTTTTTGTTGAATGGAATTCGGAGGTTTTAGGCTTCGAATTGTTTTGTAATTTTAGTAGATTGAGGATTACGGTTTTTTTAGGATGCGGCCAATTTATCAACCCGTTATTGTGGATAACGACATCAACGAACGTCGTCGCTTAGCCAACGTTTTATCCGATCCAACAAAGATTCCGATTTCGGCTCCATCGGCGGTGGAGCCTGCTCAGCGTTGCTCGGTGGCTCGGGGGTTTGCATGGCATTACTGGATTCCACATTGGGCCTGATGTGTGCCGTTCGCGCCTGCATCTCTTCTCGCTTGCGCATGGCGTGTATCACCAATCCCACACCGGTAGCAAAGGTTGGACTCTTTAAATCGTCGACACCGCTGGCCAGGTGCTCGGTTGGAAAACCGATGCGCACATCTAAACCCGATTTGTACTCCATCAGCTGAGTAAGGTGCTTCAACTGTGCCCCTCCACCGGTGAGCACAATACCCGCAATGAGTTTGCGCTCAAAACCGGAGTTGCGAATTTCATACAACACGTGGTCGAGAATTTCATCCATGCGCGCCTCAATAACATTGGCCAAATTCTTCATGGAAATCTCCTTAGGCTCTCTCCCGCGCAAACCGGGAATGGACACAATCTCATTCTCCTGATTCTCGCTGGCGAGGGCAGATCCAAACTTAACCTTCAACAGCTCGGCTTGGTTGCGAATGATGGAAAGGGCATCGCGAATGTCTTCGGAGATGATGTTCCCACCGAAAGGAATTACAGCGGTATGACGAATGATGCCATCTTGAAAAATGGCGATATCGGTTGTTCCGCCGCCAATATCCACAAGAGCCACTCCGGCTTCCTTCTCCTCATCGCTGAGCACCGCATCGGCAGAAGCAATGGGCTCTAGGGTAAGCTCTTCCACCTCTAAGCCGGCACGCTTCACGCAACGCGCCAAGTTGTTTATGGAGGTTACGTGTCCGGTGATGATGTGGAAATACGCTTCCAATCGAATGCCCGACATGCCCACCGGACTTTTTATTCCACTTTCATTATCCACAATATACTCTTGGGGCAACACGTGGATGATTTCCTCACCCGGCTGCATCACCAACTTGTACATATCTTCTATAAGGGCATACACATCTTGGTGGCTGATTTCATCTTCGAGGCTCCCGCGTGTAATGAGGCCCCTGTGCTGCATGCTCTTGATGTGTTGCCCGGCAATGCCCACGTTTACTTTCTTTATGGGCATGCCCAAACGCTTCTCGGCTTCCTCAACGGCCAATCGAATGGAGTTCACGGTTTCTTCAATGTTGAAAACCACACCGCGTTTTACCCCAAGCGATTCGCTGCGGCCAACGGCCAGTATGTCTATTTTTCCGTGGTTGGTGCGCTTGCCCACCAGTACGGCAATTTTAGTGGTGCCAATATCCAGCCCTACCACAAGCTGATCTGCGTGAATTGATTCCATGGATGTTATGCTTTTTTCTTTTTTGTTTTTTCTAAGGAAGATTGAAATGACGCACCCTTCTTACACACCACCTGTCCGGCGTACTCCAAGTTGATTTCGCTGTATCGGTTCCAACCCACCAGCGGGAAGCCTCGTTTGTACATGACCATGAGCTTAGCAAACTTCTCTTCAATTCGGTTGGCATCACCCAGCACAATGCGGTGTTCGCCCGCAAGCGGTATTGCATAAAGCTTATACCCGTCGTAATACACCTGCTGAATCTGGGCCCTCCAAAACGGACTTCGATCGATGAAATGCGCAACCTTAAAAAAACTCTCCAGAAGCTGTTGAGAAAGAGAAAGGCTATCGCAAAAAGTGGTGTGCGTTGCCAGGTGCCGGAAATACGTGCGTGCATAGGAGGCAGAAAAGGCTCCGGAGAACACGGGCACCCGCGCGGTGGATTTGGTGAAGAGGGGCATTGGCCTGCCCAGCTGATCGAGATAAAAGCCTTCCTGTGACGAGTTGATGAGACGCGCAATGGGTCTACGCTGGCGAATGCGGATGGAAACGGTGCCATTGAGGTGCTTCACTACTTGGCTCTCTTCCACTGCCGGATGCTCATTAAACAAACGTTCTAAATCGTATGGATTCACCGTGCCCCACAACTGACCATCCAAACGATCGCCGTGATCGAGCGCCAATTGCTTTACCTCCGGTGGATCAATGAACATGGCTTCTTCCGTGTTCTCAATAAACACTGCAACCTTGTTTACGGGTGTAGCATTCTGCTTAGCTTGCGTAAAACTCAGCAAGCAAAAGGTGCCCACTACAAGTGCAACCCAAAACACCGCAATGGAGATGCGTTTCACCATCTTTTTCATTGGTATCGCCGGGTTAAAGGTTCAACCAAGGTGTCTATGTCTCCCGCTCCCAGGGTGAGGAGAACGCCCGTTAAATTTTGGGGGAGAGCCTCCACCACATCCTTCAAGTCTGCATATCGCACGTGTGCACGGTGCATGCCGGCTCCCAACATAGCTACATCTACACCCGCTATGGGTTCTTCGCGCGCCGGATAAATGGGCAACAATATGCATTCATCTAATGCGTCGAGGCTTTGCATAAAACCAGAGGCAAAGTCGCGGGTACGGGAAAAAAGATGGGGCTGAAAAATTCCGGTAATGCGCCGACCCGGATACAATTCGCGCACCGACTGAATGCATGCGGATAGCTCGGTGGGATGGTGAGCGTAATCGTCTATGTACACCAATTGATGGCCCTCAACCCTTCGCTCAAAACGGCGTCGCACACCGGTGAACGTTTCCAAGCCTGCCTTCACTTGATCGGGTGAGAGACCAAAGCAAAGCGCCATAGCGGCTGCCGCTAAAGCGTTTTCTACGTTGTGGCGACCGGGTAGTCCCAAACGCACATGTTCTAAAACGCCCCAAGGGGTGTGGAAGGTGGCAAAATAATGGCCATCCGATATTTCAACATTGCGCGCAACACAATCGGCATCTTCCTCTATGGCATACGTATAGGTTTTTACATCGGTTGCGAGAATGGGATTGAGTACAATGCCTTTTTTGCAAAACAAACTGCCGCCTGGTTGCACCTGGCTGGCAAATTCGGCAAAGGCCTCGAGCATGCTTTCGTGCGTGCCGTAAATGTCGAGATGATCGGGGTCTACGGATGTGATAACGGCCTGCTGCGGCGAAAGGGTAAGGAAAGATCGGTCGTACTCATCGGCCTCAGCTACCACAACCCGCTCGGTTCCGATCAATAAATTGGTATTATAATTTACGCTGATGCCGCCCAGAAAGGCGTTTATGGAGCGGCCCGCATGATGCAGCAGGTGAGCCAACAAGGTGGAGGTGGTGGTTTTTCCGTGTGTACCGGCAACGGCCAGCATACGCGATTGCTGGCTGATGGCACCCAGCACCTGGGCCCGCTTCTGAATCCGATAACCCTCGCGCACGAAATACTGCCATTGCGGATGGTTTACGGGTACGGCAGGTGTAATTACCACGAGGGTACCTTCAGCCGAACGCATTTCCTCAGGCAAGGCTTCTACCGCATCTTCGTAAACGATACATATGCCTTCCGCTTCAAGCTGTTGGGTGAGTGCAGTAGGGGTTTTGTCGTAACCGGCTACAGCCATGCCCTTGTTCACAAAATAACGCGCCAAAGCCGACATGCCAATGCCACCGATTCCCAAAAAATATATGCGTTTGGCTGATGTCATGTGCGTGTGGGTTGAATAAGGTTCAGCACTTCTTTTGCAATCACCTGAGCCGCTTGTGGGTGTGCAAAGGGAGCAATGGCTAATTCCATGGCGCTTATGCGGGCAGGATCCCGAATCAGATCCAGAACGGTGTCGCGCAATTCCTGGGTGCAGGCTGCATCGGAAAGCAGCACGGCAGCGCTGTTGTTGGTTAATGCTTTTGCATTATGCGTTTGGTGATCTTCTGCAGCGCTTGGCAAGGGTACCAGCACCGACGCCTTCCCTGCCAGACTGAGCTCGGCAATGGCGCCTGCCCCGGCCCTGGAAACCACCAAAGAGGCGGCAGCAAACGCCAAATTCATTTCTTGAATAAACGGCTGGGTACGCACCAAGGGGCTGTTTACAGAGGCCACCACCTGAGCGGCTTCAGCGGCAAATCCATTACCCGTTTGCCACAGCACCTGTATGCCTGCTTCTACCCAGGTTGGCAATGCAGCGCAAACGGCTCGGTTTATGCTCCGAGCTCCGAGGCTCCCACCGGTGATGAGCACCAAGGGCTTTGCCGCATCAAAACCAAAATGAGAAAAGCCTTTCTCACGAAGCCCTTTCAGATCCTCCATATCCTTACGCACCGGATTTCCGGTGAGCAAGATGCGGTCGGCCGGAAAAAAGCGTTCGAGGCCGGGATAGGCCACGCAGATTTTCATAACCCGACGGGCAAGCCAACGGTTGGTGATGCCCGGCCAGGAGTTTTGCTCTTGTATTAACGTTGGGATGCCCTGCTGTTGCGCTGCCCACAAAACCGGGCCGCTGGCATAGCCACCCACACCCACCACCACATCGGGACGGAACTCGCGCACAAGAGAGCGTGCACGCATCAGACTTTTTATAACCTTAAACGGTAATGCCAGGTTGCGCAAAATTTCACCCCGGTGAAAACCGGCAATGGGCAACCCCACTATGCGATAGCCCGCTGCAGGAATTTTTTCCATCTCCATCTTGCCCAAAGCGCCCACAAAAAGTAGTTCTACTGAAGGATCAAGGCTTTGCAAGGCCTGTGCAATGGCCACAGCCGGAAAGATATGCCCACCGGTGCCGCCTCCGCTGATCATCACCTTAGGCATGTTGCACCTCCTTCTCTTTTACAGGCTCTGATGGCTCATCGAGCTCCCTGCTGATGGATAACATTATACCTATAGCCAGTGAACTCGACCAAATGGAGGTTCCACCCATGCTGATGAAAGGCAGGGTTTGACCCGTTACCGGCAAGAGGTGAACCGCCACACCCATGTTGAGCATGCCCTGAAACACCAAAGAAAAAGCAATGCCAAAACCCAGGAGCTTGCCAAAAATAGAAGGACATCGGCTGACAATGCGCAAGCCCCGAAACAACAAGATGAGGTAGAGCAGCAGGAGCGTGCCACCCAGCAAGGTTCCATACTCTTCAATCACAATGGCGTATATAAAATCCGAGGATGCTTGTGGCAACACACCCCGTTGAATGCTCTTGCCCGGGCCTTTTCCCAAAACGCCGCCGGTGGCAATGGCGATGCGCGCCAAGCGTGGCTGGTAGTTCTTATCTTCATCCTGTTCCGCCACCGAAAAGCCCATCAGGCGATTTTTCCAGGTGGCAGCTCGCGGAAGCAGTTTGGGCGCCACGGTGCTTAAGCCAATGAGCAGTACAAAGCCCGCTACCACCATACCGGCAAAAGACAACAAATGTTTAATGGGAACACGCGCTATGAACATCACCACCATGGCAACAGCAAACAAAGCTGCTGCAGTAGAAAGGTTGCCCGGCAAAATAAGTCCGCACACCACCAGCACCGGTAAAAAAATTGGGAAAAAAATCTCTTTAAAGGTTCCGAATTTACCCTCGCGTTGCGACAACTCCCGAGCCAAATAGGCGAGCAAGGCCAGTTTGGCAAAATCGCTGGTTTGAAAAGAAAGGTTGATGATGGGAACACTCAACCACCGCTTGGCATTGTTTACACTCGAACCGCCTATGAGGGTAACGAGCAAAAGCGGTATCACCAGCAGAAATGCAACCGCGGCATATTTAGAAAATCGCTTGTAGGGAATGCGGTGCACCATCCACATGATCAGCAAGCCCAATCCCTGGGTAATCAGGTGCTTCATTAAATGAAACTCCGGGGCCATTCCTTTCTTCTTATGAAACAACTCGCTCACCGAACTGTACACCACCAACATGCTCACCAAAGACAATAGAATCACCACGCTCCAGATCACCCGGTCGCCGCTGAGCCATTTTGATGGTTGAGGTTGTGCTGTTGCCGCCATTAAATTCCGCCCCACTTTAGTTTGGCCACCTCGGCCTTAAACGCACGACCTCTTTCTTCGTAGTTTTGAAAGACATCGTAGCTCGGACAGGCCGGTGCAAAAAGCACGGTATCGCCGGATTCGGCAAAGCGCGAGGCAATGTACACCGCATCGCGCACGGTAGAGGCATTCAAGACCAACGGTACTTCGCGATGCAAGGCCTCCATGAGCGCCCATTCCTCGCGGCCCATGCAAATTAAAAGGCGAACTTTCTCTTTGGCTATGCCTTTTAGGTTATCGTACACATTGTTTCGACCACTGCCTCCGGCCAACCAAATGATCGGACTTTGGGTGCGTTCCAATGCAAGCCACGCAGCATCTACGTCGCACGAGCGGCTGTCGTTGATGTAGCGCACACCATGAAGCGTATCCACCAACTCGAGATGATGCTCTCCACGAGGCTCAGCCTCTTGGTACACTTTTCGAAACTGCTCGCGCTTGCGCAGCAGCTTTTCTTCGAGCGATGCACTTTTCAGTTGGGTCTTCTTCATGGTTTTTGGGTATTTACTCTTATATTATAAACTCCGAACAGCAACCTTAAACTGCCGCCCGCGGTCTTCGTAGTTTTCGAACAAATCAAAGCTGGCACAGGCCGGAGAAAGCAACACCGTATCGCCCTTCTTACCCAATCGATACGAGGCCTTAACCGCAGCCTCTGCACTTTGAGTCTCTACCATCTCAAGGCCCAGTCCGCCAAAGGCTTCTATAAGTTTTTGGTTGTCTTTACCCAAACATACAATGGCCTTTACTTTTTCTTTTACCAGCTCCATCAGCATATCGTAGTCGTTGCCCTTATCCTGTCCACCCACAATCCAAACGGTAGGTTCCTGCATGGATTCCAATGCATACCAGGTGCTGTTTACGTTGGTGGCCTTACTGTCGTTTATGAAGGCAATGCCGTTGACCTTCGCTACAAACTCGAGGCGATGCTCGATGTTTTCAAAGTCAGACAGGCTCTCGCGTATGGTCTCTTTGCGGATTTCGAGAACACGTGCGGCTATGCCGGCGGCCATGGAGTTGTAGGCATTGTGCTTGCCTTGCAGCGCTAAGTCTTGAATGGACATGGTAAAGGGTTGGTTTGGTAGGTTGAACGAAATGGTGTTGTTGAGCAGGAAGGCGCCGGGGTTTACTTCGGTGCCGATGGAGAAGGGCAGACATTGCATGCCGAAAGACTTGCTTTGCATGGCTGCCCGGGTGATGGGATCGTCGTAGCAATAAATGAAGCAGTCGGCAGCACCCATCTGCTGCACAATGCGAAACTTCGATTGCACATAACGTTCAAGTTGTCCGTCGTAGCGATCGAGGTGATCGGGGGTAATGTTGCACAGCACGGCCACGTGAAGATGGGTGTTGTACATACCATCCAATTGAAAGCTGGAGAGCTCGAGCACGTAATGATCGAAGTCGTTCTCGGCCACCTGGCGCGCAAAGCTCTTGCCAATGTTGCCCCCAAGCCCCACCCGCATACCGGCTTTTTTTAGGATGTGGTAGATGAGCGAGGTGGTGGTGGTTTTGCCGTTGGTTCCGGTAATGCCGATTAGGGTTGCCGAGGTATAACGTGCAGCAAACTCAATTTCGGAAATCACGCTGAGGCCTTTGCGTTGGGCCGCTTGCACCATAGATGCTTTATCCGGAATGCCCGGACTCTTTACTACCTCGGTGGCCCACTGAATGCGCTCGGGGGTATGCCCGCCTTCTTCAAAAAGAATGCCCCTATCGGAAAGCTCTTTTTTATAATGTTCCTTTAAAGCACCCGCATCGGAAAGAAAAACCTCATAGCCCTGCTTCTGCGCAAGTATGGCCGTACCCACGCCGCTTTCTCCGCCGCCGAGTATCAACAAATGCTTATGCAGGGTACTGTCCAACACGATTAACGCAGCTTAAGGGTTACAAAGGTTACAACGGCCAGCATCACGCCCACAATCCAAAACCGCGTAACGATTTTGGCCTCGTGGTAGCCCAATTTTTGATAATGGTGATGCAATGGAGCCATTTTCAGCAATCGGTGGGCACGGGCATATTCAATACCATGCTTGCGCTTTTGACGCTTGAAATAGGCCACCTGGGCTACTACGGAAAGGTTCTCAATTAAAAATACTCCGCATAAAATGGGGATCAACAGCTCTTTGCGCACCGCCAGCGCAAACACGGCTATGATGCCACCCAATGAGAGGCTGCCCGTATCGCCCATAAATACCTGTGCCGGATAGGAGTTGTACCACATAAAACCAACGCATGCCCCAACAAACGCCATGATGTAAACCACCAGCTCGCCGGTGTTGGGTATGTACATAATGTTTAGGTAGTTGGCAAAAATGGTGTTGCCCGATACGTATGCGAAAATGGCCAGGGTAACGCCTATGATGGCGGAGGTTCCGGTAGCCAATCCATCTAAGCCATCGGTCATGTTGGCGCCGTTGCTTACAGCCGTTACGATGAAGATGACTATGGGAATGAACACCAACCAGGCATAGCGCATGTAGTCGCCCCCCAGAAAAGAGAGCAGGTCGGCGTAATCAAATTCGTTGTTCTTCACAAAGGGAATGGTGGTTTTGGTGCTTTTTACCGCCACCGCTTCGTAGCGCGGCAGGTTGCTGCCCTTCACGTCGCGGGTAAACAGCTCGTCTTCCATCTGTATCTCCTGGGCGTTGGTGATTTTCTCTTTGATGACGATCTTGGGATTGAAGTAGAGGATGCTGCCCACAATGATGCCCAAACCCACCTGGCCTATGACTTTAAAGATGCCTTTTAAGCCCTGCTTGTCTTTTTTAAATACTTTAATGTAATCATCAAGAAAACCAATGGCGCCCAACCAAACGGTACTCAACAGCATAAGAATGATGTAGGAGTTGTGCAGCTTGGCAAACAACAGGGTTGGTATGAGGATGGAAGCCAAAATGATGAGCCCCCCCATGGTGGGTGTTCCCTGTTTCTGAATCTGTCCTTCGAGGCCCAGGTCGCGCACGGTTTCGCCAACCTGTTTGCGGTGGAGCAGGGCAATGATGCGTTTGCCAAATACCAAACTGATGAGCAAGCTGGTGATGATGGCCAGCGCCGCCCGAAAGGAGATGTATTGAAACACTCCCGCGCCCGGAACATGCCATTCGCGATGCAAAAAATCGAAGAGGTAGTACAGCATATCGATTGGGTTATTGGGAGGTTAGGGCGTTTTTTAGTTCCTGCAAATCATCAAAAGGATGTTTTACTCCTTTTATCTCTTGGTACTTCTCGTGGCCTTTTCCTGCAATAAGCAAGATGTCGCCGGGTTTGGCCAACAGGCATGCGGTTTTTATAGCCTCGCGGCGGTCAGAGAGCTTCAGCACTTTCTTGCGGTGCTGGGGCTCTACACCGGCATCCATCTGACTTAGAATAAACTCCGGATCTTCGCTCCTTGGGTTGTCGGAGGTGAGGATTACTTTATCGCTGGCCTCGCAGGCGATCTTAGCCATGATGGGACGTTTCAATGCGTCGCGGTCGCCACCGCATCCCACCACGGTGATGACCTGCTCGTTGCGGGTGCGCAATTCGTGTATGGTGCCCAACACGTTCTGCAGCGCATCGGGGGTGTGGGCATAATCTACAATGGCGGTAATGCCATCGGCACTGCGCACAAACTGAAAACGACCGTCTACCGGATCGAGGTTGCTGAGAGCGGTGAGGATGTTGGTCTTCTGCTCGCCCAAAAGTTTGGCCACACCATAAACCAACATTACGTTGTAGGCATTGAACTGACCTATGAGTTTTACCCACACTTCGGTATGATCGATGTCCATGAGAAGCCCGCTGAACGATGCTTCCATGATCTTGCCTTTGAAATCGGCCGGCTGTTGAAGGGCGTAGGTGTTGCGCTTGGCTTTGGTGTTTTGCACCATAACCTTTCCGTTGCGGTCGTCTTTGTTTACCAGGGCAAAGGCGCCAACAGAAAGTTGATCGAAGAACCCTTTTTTTGCAGCCAGATATGCGTCGAAGGTGCCGTGGTAATCGAGGTGGTCGTGGGTGATGTTGGTAAAGGCCGCACCGGTAAACACCAAGCCTTCTATGCGGCGTTGCACCACGGCATGCGAGCTTACCTCCATAAAGCAATGGGTTACCCCGGCTTTTACCATGCGCGTAAGCAACTCGTTTAGGGTAAGCGCATCGGGGGTGGTATGGGTGCTGGGCACCACCTCATGGTGTATGCAGTGCTGAACGGTAGAAATCAACCCGGTTTTATAACCCAAGAGTTGAAAGAGTTTATACAATAAGGTGGCACTGGTGGTTTTGCCGTTGGTGCCGGTTATGCCCACCAGTTTGAGTTTGGTACTCGGATGATCGTAGAAGTTGGCGGCCATAACCCCCAGGGCAGCGTGGCTGTCGCGTACCCGCACATAGGTAACTTTAGGATCGAGGTGCTCCGGAAGTCGCTCGCATACAACGGCTACCACGCCTTTTGCCACCACATCGTCCACATAGGCATGCCCATCGGATGCGGTGCCGGGCAAGGCAATGAAGCACCCAAAGGCATGGGCTTTGCGCGAATCGAAGCACAGAGTTTCCACAGCCAGGTGCGTGGTACCCACCACCTCTTCGAGCCGAACTTTATATAATATGTCGCTGAGCAATTTCATGTTTATCCCAACTGAAGAATGACTACCGAGGCGCTTCCTTTGCTCTGCACGGTTTGCTTCACCACTTTTCCATAACCGCTGGCTTTTACCCCATAGCCTGCATTTTCGAGCACATACAGGGCATCGCGCAAGCCCATGCCTACCACGTTGGGCACACCGGCCATAGCATTTTTTATGGGTAGAGCCGCTACACCCTGGTTGCGCGGCACCACCTGAACCCAGTCGGTTCCGCTGGCCATTTGATAAGGCAAACGCATGCCCTTGCCCAGCACTTCTACATCTTCTGCCGCAGCCAGCATAAAGCAAGGCACGCGCTGCAAGGCAGCCAAGGTGTCTTTGGCCAGTGGCTTATGAATGGCCACCGAGGCCGAATACACTTTATCGGCTACCTCACGAAAAACCGGACCGGCTATAGAATTTCCGTAATAATCGGAGGTGGAGCGCGGGTGATACACCACCACGATCATAGAGTATTGCGGATTCTGAGCCGGAAAATATCCGCACAGCGATGCTTGATAGTGCTTGGTGTAACCATCGAAAAAGACATAGCCCGGTTTTTCTTCGTTGTACATCTGGGCCGTTCCGGTCTTGGCGGCAATTTTGTAGTCGGTGTCTCTCAGGTTGCCGGCGGTTCCCCGGGTTACTACTGCCTCCAACATGGTGCGCGCGGCTTCGAGGGTTTTGTCGGAGCAGATGCGCGGCACCAATACTTCGGGTTTCAACCGCTGCACCACTTCGCCTTTGCTCCTAACCTCCTGCACAAACTGAGGCTTCAACAGGGTTCCCTTGTTGGCCACGGCATTATAAAAAGAAAGGGTTTGAAGCGGGGTCATACGCACCTCATATCCGTTGCTGCGCTTGGCCAGAGATAGATCCGACCAATCGTCGGCGCCCACCGCTCCAATGTGCGGCGGAACTTCGCCCGCCAATTCAATACCCAATTTTTGGTTGAGGCCCATTTTCCATAAGCCATCAATAAAACGTTTGGGTTGTTTTACATAATGCTTATACACAATGCGGGCCATGCCCACGTTTGAAGATTGTGCAAATACGTCCACCACGTTGATGCGACCGTATCCGCCCTCGTGGGAATCTACGATTTCGGCCCCGCCCACAACGGCTTTTCCATTGCCGGTTTCCACCATCTCATCGAGGGTTACAGCACCGTCTTCCAGGGCCACCATGAGGGCCGGTAGTTTAAACGTTGAGCCCGGATCGGTAGCCGAGCCAATGGCGTAGTTGTACACCTCAGAGTAGGCAAAGCTGTCGGGGGTTTGGGCGGGTACTCGACCCAAATTCACCATTGCCCGCACCGCCCCGGTGGCAACCTCCATCAACACCAAGCAGCCCTT
Source organism: Flavobacteriales bacterium (assembly GCA_040374085.1). Lineage (GTDB taxonomy): Bacteria > Bacteroidota > Bacteroidia > UBA4408 > UBA4408 > JBEIVB01. Next base: position 27,439 of record JBEIVB010000012.1, read on the forward strand.
GTCTGCTTTGGTGGCCTTCAGTTTCCGCAAGAGGGCCTGATGCGCCACATCTTGCAGATGCACATCCAGGGTGCTCACCAAGTCCAACCCATCTTTGGGTTCAATGGCATTCTCGCTCTCCAAGGGCATCCAGATGTTGCGCGCAATGCGTTGCATCAAGCGGTGACCGGTAACCCCGGCCAATTGGTCGTGGTAGGCGCCCTCTATGCCCACGCGTTTCCACCCCATTTTGCGGGTTTTGGGGTCGAGCTTTCGCTGGTCGTAGCCCAGGGTGCGCTGCGCCAGGTCGCCAAAGAGCAGCTTGCGCTCACTGTGGGTCAACACTAAGAGTCCGCCTTTATAACGTCCTCGCTTTAAAATAGGATACCCTTCTATGCGCCTCAACTCATCTAAGCTCACATGATCGGCAATGGGAAAGTAATGGGCCAGCTTCCCTTTCTCGCGCCTCTTGCTCATCAGATCGCGTTTCCAGGCTTTTGCGGTGCGCCCGCCCGGAAACTGGGCCAGGGCCTCTGCCAAGGCACCCACCTGGCGTTGAAATAAGGTATCGCTTATGGGCGAAGCATGCACATCCATGCTGACCTCGAAATAGGGCAGGCTGGTAGCCAATAAACTTCCATCCAGCGAAAAAATGTTTCCACGGTTGGCTTCAATCTCCACCATGCGCGTGCTGTGCTCCAGGTGTATGCCTTTCCAATAGGCTGCCTGCACGGTTTGTATGCGTATGGCCTGCCCCAACACCATAAGCCCGGCCAAGAGCATGGCGCCATACACGAGTCGGCTGCGCAGCAACATGCTTTTCTTTAATGCCTCTGCGCTCATAATGCCGTATCGCGTGATATGGAGGTAACAATTTTCCGAGGGGCCTCTCTGGGCTCCTCTAAGCCTAAGTCGCGCGCCAAACCGGCCACATCGCTCTGCTTGCTGAATTTCATAAGCTCAGCCTTGGAGATGATGTTTAGGCTGTGCATATTTTTTAGAGAGTCGGTAACCTGACTCATCTTAGCCAGGGTACGCTCGGCGTGGTAGCTGTTGGCGATGTACAACAAGGCCATAGAAACCAACATGAGCACGAAGGGCAACTGCCTGCGGGTGCTCTCTTGGGCCAAAATGGTGCCCGAGAATATGCCGCGCAGCAGGGTGCCCAGGGCCAAGTCGCCTTTCAACATGCGCGAGCGCTGAACCGTTGCCGGCGCGTCGGCCTTTATGCCTTGGAGATCTTCCAGGGTAGGCAGGCGTTCGGGAGGGGTAGCGGCTTGCATGCGTTTGTCTTATATTTTTTCTCCTATCCTGAGCCGCGCACTACGGGCACGCGGGTTGGCCGCTACCTCGGCCGCATCGGCCACCACCGATTTGCGGGTAATGAGCAAAAAGGGACGGTGCTTGTTTCCAAAAGCATCTTCCTCGAGGCGACCTTCCAGGTTTCCGGTTTTTAGGAAGTGCTTCACCAAACGGTCTTCCAGGCTGTGGTAGGTGAGCACCACCAGGCGGCCGCCCGTTTTGAGCGCATCCAAGGCCTGCACCAGCATGGCCTCTAAGGCCTGCAGCTCTTGGTTCACCTCCAGGCGAATGGCCTGAAAAAGCTGAGCCAACAGTTGAGGCTCACGTTTGCCGCGCACCAATGGAAGCGCCAGTTGCTTCAGCTGACCGGTGGTTTCTATGGGTTGCTTGGTTCTTGCCTCTGCCAGGGTTTGGCTTAGGCGATGCCACATGGGCAGCTCGCCGTACACGCGCAAGACCTTGCCCAAGGCCTCTTCGGAATAGGTGTTTACCACCGCGTAGGCATCCAGAGCCTGAGCCGGGTTCATGCGCATGTCCAAGCGCGCATCAAACCGAAGGGCAAAGCCCCGCTCGGGCGCATCGATCTGGTGCGAGCTGATGCCCAGGTCGGCCAAAATGCCGTCGAGGGGCCAGGCGCTGTGGGCTTTTAAGAAATTGCTGAGGTGGCGGAAGTTGCCCTTCACCAGCACAAAACGCTCGTCGGCAGGGGCGTTGGCCCAGGCATCGGGGTCCTGGTCGAATCCCAGCAAACGCCCACCCTCCATTTTTTCCAGGATGCCCCGGCTGTGCCCACCGCCTCCTAAGGTAAGGTCGGCATACACCCCTCCGGGTTTCAGATTCAACCCCTCTATGCAGGCATCCAATAAAACAGGCGTGTGGTAAACCGTCTCCATCGCCTTCTACTCATTCGTTGGATGATCGCCCATGGTCAATTCCGATAGGCGTAAGAACTCGTTGCGGTCTTGCTTCTGCTCCATCTCCTGATACGTCTTCGGATCCCAGATCTCGAAGTCGCTCACCATAGACACAATGAGCACCTCACGGTCTATGCTGGCAAACTCGCACAGGCGCTTGGGCAGCAAAATGCGGTTGGCCCCATCGGGCTCCACCGGCGTGGCGTTGGCCATGAACTGACGTAAGAACCGGTCGTTGGCCTCTACAAAGCGGTTGAGCTTGCCCACCTTCTCCATACGGCTGTCCCAGGCGCTCTTGGGATGCATAACCATGCAAGGCTGAAACACCTGACGGTTGAGCACAAACAACCCCTGATCCGAAGCCGTTAGCTGCTTCATCAGGGCAGATGGCAGAGCCAACCGACCTTTTGCGTCGAGCTTGCACTCATAATGCCCTACCAGATTGTTTGGCTGACCCATTTTCTTTGATTCGAAAGCAAAAATCCAAAAAATAATCCCACTTCACCCCACCATCTCCCACTAATGTTGAAAACTTTTCTCAAGTTTTCGGTTTTCGCCCCTCCAAGAATGTCCTTAATGCTTGATTTTGAATGGTTTACGAATAAAACAGAAAGTGGGAGAATTTCATCGGAAATCGACCAAAAAAGGAAAGACCGGTGTCGATGCTCGGAAAATTTGGCCTCTGGGTAGAAACCTCAAAAACCAACATAAAATGCTGTCTATTAATATGTTAAAGATAAATCACCGAGAACATCAAAAAACCGAAAATAAAGTGGGTGGGAGAAAGTGGGAAAAACCAAAACCAAAGCAGAGAAATGGTGTTAAATTTGGGCCATGAGCCCATTTACGCAACCCCAAGAAGCCGATCGGAACTGGTTCGAAACCTTATTGGGCGCCGATCGGGTATGGGTGGGCGAGCAGGCGGAAGCCTACGGACGCGACGAAACCGAGGACCTGTTTTTTGCGCCGGCCCTGGTGCTCTTGCCCGAAACGGTTGAAGAAACGGCTGCTATACTGAAGCATTGCCACGAGCGGGGCATACCGGTTACCCCCCGGGGGGCAGGTACAGGTCTGAGCGGCGGAGCCTTGCCGGTGGCAGGTGGCGTGGTGCTGGCCATGCAACGGCTCAACCGAATCTTGCACATAGACGAGCAAAACCTCCAGGCCACAGTAGAGCCGGGGGTCATCAACCAGGTGTTTCAGGAGGCCGTGGCCGAGCGCGGACTCTTCTATCCCCCCGATCCGGCCAGCCGGGGGTCGTGCATGCTGGGCGGCAACATTGCCCATGCTTCCGGTGGCCCAAGGGCCGTTAAATACGGCACCACACGCGACTATGTGCTCAACCTCGAGGTGGTGCTGCCCACGGGCGAAATCATGTGGACCGGCGCCAACACCTTAAAGTATTCCACCGGCTACAACCTTACCCACCTGTTTATTGGCAGCGAAGGTACCCTGGGCGTGGTTACCAAAATCGTTTTCAAGCTCTTGCCCATGCCCCGGCACCGCCTGTTGTTGCTGGCTCCTTTCCACTCGGCACGCAAAGCCTGCGAGGCCGTAAGCGCCTTATTCCGCGCCGGGTTAACCCCATCGTGCTGCGAATTTATGGAGCGCGATGCCATCGATTGGGTGCTGAACTATGTACCCAACTTGGGCATACAGGTGGAAGACAGGGTGCAAGCCCACCTGCTGGTAGAGTTCGATGGCAACCACCCCGATGTCCTGCAGCGCGAAGCGGAACAGGCCTTTGAGGTATTGGAGACTTTTGAAGCCGGAGAAATTTTACTGGCAGAATCCGAAGCCCAACAAAACAGCCTTTGGAGCATGCGACGCAAGGTGGCCGAAGCGGTAAAGGCTCACTCGGTGTATAAAGAAGAAGATACCGTGGTACCCCGTGCCGCCCTGCCCGATTTGCTGGAAGGGGTAAAGGCCATTGGCAAAGAATACGGGTTTCAATCGGTGTGCTACGGCCACGCGGGCGACGGAAATCTGCATGTGAATATTATAAAAGGAAACTTATCGGAAACGGTTTGGAAAGAGGAATTGCCCAAGGCCATTGCCGAGGTGTTTAAGCTTTGCCACCGCTTGGGCGGAACCATCAGCGGAGAGCACGGCATAGGGTGGGTGCAAAAAAGCTACATGCCCCTGGTGCAACCGCCCCACCACCTGGCGCTTCAGCGCGGCATTAAGCAACTTTTCGACCCTAAGGGAATCCTCAACCCGGGCAAAATTTGGCCGGAGTAAGCCAAACGCAATCCGCTGCGCAAAACGAGCTTGCCCTAGCCGGTAGGCAAAGGGCAAATCACCATTTTCAGTACATATTTGGGGATTTGATTCCCCAAAAACCATACATGTTTGGGGATTGTGATCCATAGAACCCTTCCCCCCACCCTCAAAAAACGCTTCAAGAAAGGGAAAGTCCTCTTGCTGCTCGGACCTCGATCAGTGCAATGTGCAACTGCGCCGCCGATATGTTTTCTACAACAACTCAACCATCTCCTTTACATCTACAAGACCAGCAAGGTTCTGCACACTCCAATAAACGAATGCAGGTGCTTGCTCCCCATAGCCCGGTCCAATTGGATTTTGATGAAGAAAATGCATGCTGCTTCCCATCATTTTATTAGGGTTTAGTTACACAGCATGTTGGGCCTACGCGGGTAAGTTTTTGGGCGCCACAGTGGCCGGGGCTATCCGTTCTTTGGTTTTTATGGCACTAAAGTGAGCTTGATTGGGTGCACCACTTTTTTTCTTGCAACACCCGGCACAGGAAAGGGCCGGAAGCCGCGCTGGGGTTTGTTTTTAGCAGGTCAACTATGCAGAGCGTAGTTCGGAAACCAGGCTCAGGCAGATGCAGGCTTGGTGCATATTTGGTGTATATTTGCACCAAACTTCCAGCATTATGAAACGACAGAGCATTTCTTTTACGGAGCCCAATGATGAATGGCTCAAACGTCAAATTGAAAACAAGGAATACGCCAGTAAAAGTGAATTGATCAACGACCTAATTCGTCAGGCCAGAAATCAACATCACCAAATCGACCTCATTCGGCTGAAGCTGGAGCGCGCTGAGAAATCCGGATTTACATCCGATTCCAAGTCTGAAATTCTCAAGCAATCTAAGAAGATGCTAAATGGCTAAATACAAGTTGAGCGAGGTGGCAAAAGAGGATTTAATCCGCATTCATCATTTTGGCGCAAAACAATTTGGAATGGTACAAGCCGACAAATACATAAATTCCTTCTTTATACATTTTGAACGCATTGCTGAAAATCCTTTTTCTTTTGAATCGGTAGACTTTATTAAACCGGGTTATAGGCGTTGTGTTTGTGGCGCAGACAGTATATTTTATAAAATAAATGAAGGTACAGTTGAAATAATGGCCATTATTGGCCGCCAAGATTTCAGTACCTTGAGTTGATCCAAACGGAACTTCACGCTCTCAGCATAGTGTGCAACTGCGCTGCTCCTATATTTTCTATTTCAGCTCATCCACCGCGGAGGCTAAGCACAAAAAAAGGAATTATTGCCTTACCTTTATAAAACGTCGGCGTTCAACGTTGTTCTTGCTCCTCAACTCCAGCACATAAAGTCCTTCGGCCAAGGCGCCCGCATCTAAGCGAAAGGGTAGCTGCACAAGCCCATGCTGTTGCACGAGCACACCGGCACCGGTAAACACCGCCAGCTCTACCTCGTTTGAGGTGCTCACCGATTGCACCTGCAACCACCCCACAACCGGAGACGGAGAAAGGGTGTAGATGGGAAATGCCACCGGTTGCCTTCCGGTTAATACTACGTTTACCGAATCGCTTTGCACAGTGCAACCATTGGCGTCTGTACCCACCACCCAATAGGTTCCCGCCTGTTGCACAACAAAGCTGCTGTTGGTTGCCCCGGCAATGGGCAATCCATTCAACACCCACTGGTAACCAACAAAGCCATTGGAGCTTAGGGTATCGCCTTGCTGCAGCAGGATGGGTTGCGGAGGAGCTGGATGCACCATCACCCATGCTGAATCCAGGGCTGCACAGCCGTTGCTGTCTGTTGCAGCCAGGTAGATCCAAGCATCAGAAGACAAACAAGCTGTGGGATTTTGCCACGTAGGATGGTTAAATAAACCGGATGGAGACCAACTCAGGTTTGCAGAGGCATCGGAAACGGAAGGCGTAAGCGCGATGCAAGAACCCGGGCATACAGCAGGCACAGCACCAATCTCCACCTCAGGCAAAGCCCAAACACTTACCCATACCGTATCCACAGACGCACAACCCGGCAGACCCGAACGCACCCAAAATACCTGCGGTTGATTGGCAACCCAGGTAGGATTTACAACGGTATCGTTGTTGAGAAGGCCCGTGGGAAACCACTGCACGGGCTGAGACGATTGCACCTGAAGCTGCACCGAGCTGCCCGTACACACAACGGTATCGTTGGAAAGAGTAAGCGCAGGAGCAACCCGCACAACCGTAGAAACCGTGTCGGAGAGAACCACGGAAGGAGAAGCACATGGCAAGGATGAGGTCATGCTCACATACACAGCATCGCCCGCCTGAGGTGAGCTCAAAAGAAAATCAGCGCTTCCCTGCTGAACCAAAGAACCGTTTAAAAACCAGTTCCATTGAGGGTTACTGCCCCCGGCAAATTCTTGAGCATGAAGCGCAACCGGATCGCCAAGGCATACTTCCGCATTGCCCTGCACGGTAACCGTGGGTGTATGCACGGGAGATATGGCAATGTCATAACCATTATCAGGACTCACCAAGATTGGATTGCCGCATACCACGCGCACTCTATATCCAACTCCGGAGGGAGTGCCGGCGGGTATCGGACATCGGACCAACCCACTCACCATATAGTTTAACTGATTAAAATTATTGCTGCCAATAGCAATCGGGTTGGCGAAACTGCCGGCAGCATCGCTCAACTGAATGGTGAAACTCCAATTGCTGAATGCCAACCCCGAACCTCTAAAAAACACCTCAATGGATTCATTGCTGCAGTAAGCATTTCGGTCGGTAACTACGGCATTCAAATCGCGGTACGACAGCTTATGCATCAAACCCGAAATGCCTCCGGTGCAAAAACCAAGGGTATCCGGTGCTGTAACATCAATGGCATTAGTGCTCCAGTTGTTAGCCAAACAAGCCGTGGACATGGAACCAAAGTTCTCACCTCCATCAATGGACAACTTCTGAGAGGTACCGGATGCCACATAAACCGTACTATCATTAAGCAAACGTATAGACGAAACGTTTAAACTTCCGCTTAGTGTGGGATTGCTCACAAACCAGGAATTGCCCTGGTCAACGGTCTTCATCATCTTGCCAAAACCTCCGGCACAATAGCCCACGCTGTCGTTGTAAAATCGAATGTCTTTGAGAGAGCTGGCGCTTGAAAATGGGGTGTAGATCCAGTTAAGCCCTCCATTTATGGTTTTATAAACACCCGCGTTCCCGGCCAAAAATCCAATGCTGTCGTTTATGAATTGAATGGACTGAAGAAAGTCGCCGGAAGCAACCATCGATAAGAAGGTCCAGGTATGACCTCCGTCTGTGGTCTTGTAAACGTTAGGTCCGGTGCTGCATGCCCAACCCACCAGAGAATCGCGGAACCAAGCATCTTTTATTCCCTGAACGGAATCCACCCACACCTCCTCCAATTCGAAGGCATGGTTATCGCCTATGAAAACCCGTCCTGAGTCTGCACACAGAATGACTTTTTGTGAATTGATTTTATTCACATTCAAAAAGACTCCATTGGTATGTGTCTTCATGCGCTGCCAAGTAAACCCCGCATTTCGCGAGCGAAAAACAGAACCATCTCTACCACAGCTCCAAACCACTGCCGTATCCTGAATCAACAAGCCAAACTGCTCATCGGTGATGCCCGATAGTTGAGAGAACCAAGACTCGCCTCCGTCATTCGAACGAATCAACGTGCCTTGATCGCCGCAGGACACCACCGTCATTGGATCCATAAAGCGAAATGAATACAACGCTTGATGGTAGCCTGTAGCATGTACGATCCAGGTTGCCCCGGCATCCGATGTACTGCCCCATTCCCCGGCATCGGTAACGAAACAGCCATGCTGTGCATCCAAAAATCGAATCTTGCGAACAAATCCTGTGGTGGTAAGGGATTGCGCCGACCAGGTGGTGCCTCCGTTGGTTGTTTTGTACATGGTGGTTCCTGAGGCAAAATAGCCTTGCTGTGCATCAACGAAACTAATGCGAAACAAGGGGGTGGTAAGGCCGGTATTTACTACACTCCAATTGTTGCCAGCATTCGTGCTTTTGAGCAGGGTGCCGTTTGAGCCCCCTATGAAAACCACCCCATTACCCGGACTTGAAATGGAGTTTAGGGTTACCGAAACCCCTGAGGCCACGGTGGTCCATGAGTTTCCGGCATTCGAAGAAAAGCGTATGAGACCGTTGTTGCCAATTACAACGGCGGTATTGGTTCCGGTAAAGGCAAGGTCGTTGTATCCGCTTCCCACACCGGCGGTAGGTTGAGTCCATGTATATCCGGCATCTGTGGTTTTTAAAATTGCGGACGAGGTGCCGCAAGCCAACCCTGTGTTGCCGGAAAAATCTACCGCATTCAGGGTGGTGGTGGTTATGCCGGTAGGAAAAAGACGGATCCAGTTTTGCCCCCCATCCACGGTACGGCTGATGAAACAGGGTGCAGAACAGTTTCCGATTCCTCCTTGCTGGCCTACCGCAATGCCATCGCGCGCATTCAGAAAATACACATCGTTGATGTTGCCCCCAAAGGGAGTAATGGTTTGCCATTGGGCCCATGCCTGCATCGACCAGATCATGAGCCAACCAAATAAATAGAACTTTCTTAACATGACGCAAAGGTATTCTTTGGTGGAGAGCCGGATGCGTTGAAAAACACCTTTTGGACAAAATCGAGGGCGTGGTGTTGAACAACACCTCCCCAACCCTCCTCAAGGAGGGAGTATTCTATTTTTATTTTGGAAAATGGAAAAAAAGGATGCCTCACTCAATTGGTTATGACAGGAACCTGCTGTTGAACAACACCTCCCCAACCCTCCTCAAGGAGGGAGTGGTCTTTTTTTTTATAGACAGCATCGAATAGGCGTTTGAAAACTCGTACAGCATTAACTAAACCTTATTGCACCACCATCTTCCCCACATGCAGCACCCTGCCTTGGCGCATTACCTTAACCATATAAAACCCTTTTGATAGGGCCGGGGTTGGGGTTAGCTCTTGGTTGTCTTGCACCTGCTCGGCCCACACCACCTGCCCGGCTAAGGTACTGAGCTCTACCCATGCCGGGCCGGGCTGCGCCAGCCTCAGCACAAAGCTGCCCGTGTTGGGGTTGGGGTACACGCTCACCTGCCCCGCCCCGGTGCCCTCCAAGCCCGTGTCGTCGTCGAGCACCACGCTTACATCGTCTATGTAATAAACAGCGTACGACCATGGTTGGTATAAATAGTAGGTACCCCATTGATCAGTCCATGTGGAATGTGTCATTGGGCTGTTGCCCCCTACGTACTCGGCATCCGATTGGGCATCGCTTAAAAAGTTCCCAATGGTAATCCAGTGCTCGTTGCCGGTGGCAATAAAGGTGGTATCGAGCTTGGTCCAGCCCACCTTGTTTTTGAGGTCTTGGTGGAAGTTGACGTTTACAGGGTGGGTAAGGTTAAGGCTTTGGCCACCATCTGGAGCCACTAAAATGGGTAGGGTATCTGAAAAGTAAACCCCGAAATTGTGGCAAGCATAAAGTAAACTGTCGGCCAACGAAACGTACAGAATTACCCGATATCTTTTGTTCAATTCAAGTGTTTCACTAAGTTGACCAATGGCCCACGTATGATAGCCATTTGTTGAACTAGGAGGTAAATAGGTAATTATTGCACCGTATGCTGAGCCGCTGTGTGGATATTCGAAACCATTGCAATTTTGGGGTACACCTCTACAACCTAAATTGCACTGGTGCTGAGTGCTACCCGAAAGACCTAATGAATTAGACCAATAAACTAGGGTGTTTTGGAAAAGGAAGTCATACATTCTTGGGCATTTAATGGTGTCCTCAAAACTACCATCCAACACCAGATTTGTGCTCGGTATTGGTTGGGCCCAAAGGCCCAACCAAGCAAAACAGAGCATTAATGTTAAAGCCCTCATTGAATTACTAGTTTTGTTTGATACACTGCGCCACCAGCTTCAGAAACCTTACATACATACAACCCTTTCGATAAGCCAGGAGATAGCTCTGTTTGCCTTGACCCGGTAATTTGAGTTACAAAAAGCCGCTCCCCTATTTGGTTAAAAATCTCAACGAGCATAGGGCTTTTTAAGTTGGTCTTCACCCAAAAAGACCCTTTATTGGGGTTGGGGTAGATGCCTATGGGTTGTTCGGGGCCGGGGGTTTTGGTTGAGGTGGTGGTGTTGGTGCGCAGGCGCTTGGCATCGCCTTCCCCAGGAGATTCCATTTCCTCGCAGCGGCTGCGGTAATCTACTACCTCTTCGTCCACGTAGCTCAACAACACCCTTGCCGCATATACCCCTCGCCCCTGCATGTAGGGGCACATGGCTGCAATTTCGCGCAGCCGGGTGGCCTGGGCTTGGGTAAACAGGTTTTTATACAGCCAGTTGTCGCTAAGGGAAATGGCCAATACTTCCCTATACAACTGCTCCATTTCATAAAAAGCAGCCAAGCTGTTGGTTTTGGTGGTGGCAGATGCCAAGGTAAGGGAATCTAAGGGGTAAACCAGGCTGCGTTTTATGTCTTCAATCTTGCCAAGGTCTTCTTGGGCTAAACTGTCTTTAAAGCTTTGCTGGTCGGGGGTTAAGGCAAGAGCTGGGTCGTCTTTTATGTATTTATAAACCGCCTCTTTGCCCAATTTCTCTATAGAAAGGGCACTGCCTTCAAACGTGTAGGAGCTTGCTGCTTCGGTTGCCAGCCCTTGGTCGGTGCCACTTAGCATGTTGCCGAGGTTAAACGGCGTTATCACCGGGCAGGGCAAAGCAACTCCAAGGGTATTTATGATAATAGGGGTCGTCAAATTGAAACCACCATTGATAAAATTGTAAGGATGGTAACTTGAACCTACAGTCGGAGGCATTCTAATGTAGAACGTATCCCTGTAATTGTTAAACCCATCGGTATAAAGGTGGGCATCAAAGCTCCCAATCCATTGGTTGTCTTGGGGTTGGCCCACCTGGCCTTGGTTACCCATCTTGGAGGCGCCCATGTAAATGCCTCTAAAGGAATTGTTCATCACATTGGTTTTCACCACGGTGTTGCGGGTGGTTGATGCCAAAAAAACAAAGGCGTCGCATTTGTTGTACACCTCGTTGCAGGTAACCGCATTGTTATCTGAAATGGCCAAGCGCACACCATCGCACCCATAATCGCAAATGCCACCGTTTTGTGGGGTTGGTGCCACAATTTTGTTGTTGCTGGTGTTGGTTCGGGCGCAGCTCTCCATTAGCACCACACAATTGGGCATACCGGGGAAGTTGGCTTGTTTAAAGGGTATGCTCACACTGTCTTCTTTAACCGTGCAATTTATGCTGTTGATGAGGTGAATGCCCACTTTGGCGTTGGCAACTTGGTTGCTGCGTACGGTTACAGTTCCGTTTGATGGAGCAAATGAATTTTGAATCAAAACACCCTTTGCCATAACAGAATCACTATTGATGATGTTTTTGCGAACAAATCGACTGCGGTTACCCATAAGGTTACGAAGGTTTACAGCAATTTGGTTGTTGTGAAATACGTTCCAATACACATCATTGTAGCCATGTGGATTTTGGTCGATCAACACCCCTGAATTGGAAATATCATTAAAGGTATTGTTTCTGATGTAGTTGTGCAACTTACCAACGGCTTTAAAACCAACTCGGCAGTTGGAAAATGTGTTTTTATTGGCTCCGGGCAGGTTGGCAGGATCGAACATGCC